>DAOVTB010000310.1 GCA_030633305.1 Candidatus Muiribacteriota bacterium | reverse complement strand
AGTTTATTCCACCCAAACAAATATAATGGAACGGGTGTTGTGAAAGTACCTTGTGTGAAATTATTTTCCACACAAGGTAAAAACAAAAAAGTGTAGGGACAGGCCCCTGTGCCTGTCCAAGAAAGGACAAGATCAAATGGAAATCTATATTTTTGGAGAAATATTAAAAATAAACTCAACAATAAACAAAGAGAATATAAAAAAAGTAATTAAAACTGGAAAAGAAAATTTCCTGAAAATCCAGAATTATTCAGTGGATCAGATAATAGATGTTCTTTCAGAAGTTGGAAAAAGCTGGGAAGATGCGGAATATAAATACCGTAAACAGGCGATTGAAATATTACCTGATCTGATAGGATTCAGTTCTGAGATGGTAGAAGAGGGAATTGATACAATGACAGGACTTTTGAAAAGAAAAAGTCTTGAAATACGTCTGGATTGTGATCTTGGTAATAAGGAATATCTTGATTCCTGGGTATATCATGATGCGTTTGATGGACATATTATGGCACAACCTCTGGGGATAGTAGCCCATATTTCAGCAGGAAATGTTTTTGTCGGTGCAGTAGATACTCTGGTTCAGGGGATAGTGACCAAAAATATAAATATAATGAAGATGTCATCAGTTGATCCTGTTTTTCCGATTTTGTTTGCGCGAAGTATTATGGAACATGATAAAGAGGGAATCCTTAAAGGTTCTATCGCAATGTTGCACTGGAAAGGTGGAACTCCTGAAATAGAAGATATTATAAAGAAAGATTGTGACGCACTGATCGTATATGGCGGAGCAAAAACTGTTGAAAGTTTCAGGGAAGGACTTGGATTACATACAAAAATTGTTGAATATGGACCTAAATACAGTTTTATTCTGGTTGACTCGTCCAGTCTAGCTAAAGAGCATGAAAATGTAAAAAAACTTGCTCGTGACATTGTTATGTGGGAACAAAGCGCTTGTTCATCGCCACATGTTATTTATTTTGAAGATAACGGTTTTAGTATAAAAGAATTTTCTGAAGAATTGGGGAAACAGCTAAGCCATTGGCATAGAGAAATTCCTCAAGGAAAAGTTTATGAGGATGAAGCAGTAGAAATAACCAGGATAAGAGAAGTTGCCAGGATTGAAGAGGCAATGGGTAAAGGATATTTATTTACTCCGGATGATGGTCTTGAATGGACGATTGTTGTTCAGAATGATCCTGAATTTACTGTTTCCTGTCATAATAGAACTATTTTTATAAAACCTCTGGAAAAACTTGAAATGATAACAGAAGTAGTTCGCGAAGAAGGAAAATATATACAGACCGTTTCTATTGTAGCTGAAAAAAAGCGATCTCTGGAACTTGGGAAAGCACTTATAAAACTAGGAGCAGATAGAATTGTTGGTCCAGGCAGAATGGCTGTAAGAAAGCATGGAACTCCACATGATGGAACCTTGGGTCTTGCAGAATTTGTTCGCTGGGCGTCCTGCTCCATTATGGAATCTGAAGGTTTGAATGAACCAGATCTTGTTGATGGTATGTGGAAACAATATAATCCAGAATCAGATTGTTTTGATTATCTTGATGATGCAGTCAGGAAAAAATATGTTCTTTCAAAGATCAAATCAATTGTAAAATTTGCCTCGGAAAATGCCCCGCTCTTTAAAGAAAGATTTAAGGATATAAAGATCAATTGTCTTGATGATATTGAGAAACTTCCGTTTCTTTCTGGAAATGATATGAAAGATTTTCTTCCGCCAGGTGGAAATGGGATTTTAACAGATGATATTGCGTCAGGATATGTTTTTTCAAGTGGAGGGACAACTGGAAAACCCAAAGTTGTCTATAGAACGCATGAAGAACAACATTATAATGCGGTCAGATTGGGAAAAGGACTTGCTCTATCGGTTTTTAACTCTGGTGATACTGTTGCGAATTTATTGTTTTCTGGAAATATGTGGGCATCATTTGTATCCTATAACATGGCTTTAGAGCATACAGGATGCAGGATTCTTCCAATTGCAGGAAATCTAGAAATGGAAGTTATTGTTGATTATCTGAGGATGTTCAAGGCAAATGCTGCAATTTCAATTCCGTCTGTTTTACTTTCACTTGCAGGTTATGTAGAAAAAAACAATATTAAGGATATAAGGATATTGAAAGTATCAACAGGTGGAGAACATCTTTTTTCAGGTGCAAAAAAGTATTTGAATAAAATACTTGGTGTTGAAAAATTTGCTTCAACGGGATATACAACTAATGATACTGGTGCAATTGCATATCAATGTGAATATTGTTCAGGTGGTATTCATCATGTTCATGAAGACCTTCATTATGTTGAAATTCTGGAAGCTGTTACCGATAAGCCTGTTTTTGGTAATGAAATTGGAAAGATTGTTGTAACTAATCTTCAACGAAAATTGATGCCTACAATCAGATATGATGTTGGAGATCTGGGACGTTGGATAGATTCTAAATGCAAGTGTGGAAGAAAAACAAGATTGATGGAACTTCTAGGTCGGAGTGATGAAGTTTTGATAATTGGTGGTGGAAATATTCATCCTGAAGTAGTTGCAAAAGCTGTTCATTTAACTGATGGAATCAGTGAAAATTTTCAAATGGTAGCTAGATTACATGATCATCTGGATCAGCTTTTTGTAAGAGTTGAACAATCAATTGATGATGCAGATATTTATAAGATTACTGAAGATTTAAAAAACAATCTTCTTGAATATTCCAAAGAATTGAAAACAATGTTTGAAAAAGGACTTATTGCAGAAGTTGCAATAGAAGTACTTGAAACAAATGGTTTACCAAGAAATCCAAGAACTGGAAAAATTAAACTGACTTCAGATGAGAGACGTTAATAAATAATAATGAAACATATAATCAGACAAAGAAAAAGAGATTTTTTTCTAAGGGTTGTGTTTCCAGTCGTTTTATCAATTATTCTTTTTATAATTTCTTTTTTCAAAGTTTTTATCCCTGCGTTTGAAAATAATTGTATGAGTGACAGACGTATCATGATTATGGAGCTTACACATACGGCAAAAAGTATTCTATCTGAATTTCAAAGTAAATATAAACAAGGCGAATTATCTGAAAAAATGGCTAAATCTGAAGCCTTGAGGATTATTAGAGATCTTAGATATGGACCTGAAAAGAAGGACTATTTCTGGATTTCAGATAGAACACCAGTCATGATAATGCATCCATATAGAACTGAATTGAATGGAAAGGGATTAGGTGAATTTAAAGATCCAAACGGTAAAAGACTTTTTGTAGAATTTGCACGAGTTGTAGCTGAAAAAGGTGAAGGATACGTTGATTATATCTGGCAGTGGAAAGATGATAGTAAAAAATTAGTACCAAAACTTTCATATGTAACTCTTTTCAAACCATGGAACTGGATTATTGGAACTGGAATATATT
>DAOVTB010000299.1 GCA_030633305.1 Candidatus Muiribacteriota bacterium | reverse complement strand
GGTTTGTATGATGCTTTTTTTAAAGAAATCAGTACAATTTTCATTAGCAGATACTATAATCTTATTACTATCAATTATAAATTGAGGAAAATTAGATTCCTCAAAACTGATAGCTTGAAATTCTTCAAAGGCATCTGTCTTAATGCCCTGAGCTTGTTTAAGATATTCAAAAAAAGTATTAAATTTATTTTTCATTTTGAAGTTTGAACCCATTCCCCCTGCCATGTCTGTATAATAATCTTGGTTACGACGATTTCAGTCGAACCAATTTTAATAATATCATTTTCTTCAATTGGAGCAATGGATATAATTTCATTATTAATAAATGTACCATTTAAAGATTTAAGGTCCTTGCAGTAAAATTTGTTTTTTGTATGATTCCAGAATATCATCATATGTTCATTGGATATAAGTTTGTCATTGATTGTGAATGCACCAGTTGTACTTCCAAAAATTATCTCTTTGTCTTTTTCGCCACGAATGTTGACATCTTTTTCATCTTCTCCAGGAGTATTGACTTTTAATTGAAGCAGGATTTTTTCATCTGGTGGATAGATGAGATAGTTTTCACATATTTCAATATAAGTTTTTGAAGGACCGTCATCAGGTATGATTTCAAGACATTCTTTAAACTTTTCAATAGCTTCTGAAAATTGTTTATCTGCATGAAGTTGCCAGCCTTCGTGAAAAATTTCTGTTACTTTCTTTTGTTCTTCAGTCCATTCTCCCTTCTTTGCAATAAGTTCATAAGCTTTTATTGGAACGGTTTTTCCTTTAACAATCATTAAAGCAAGAAATCTTACTTCGATTTTATCTTTTGACATTTGATATGTAGGCTCGCCGATCATGATCAAAGTTCCAAAAGGTTTATTTCCAGGTTCGAATCTGGCGGCCTGGTTAACGGCATCGCCCATAACAGTATATTGGAATTTCGTTTCTGAACCCATGTTTCCGGCTGAGACTTCACCTGTATTTAATCCCATTCTTGCACCTATCACAACTCCGTATTTTTCGTTTATTGTTTTACTGACTCTTATGATTTCTTCCTGTTGTTCGATAGCTGCCCAGCATGCTTTCCAGGCATGAGAATCCTTGTCCTCATCATCCCATATTGGCACACCATAATCAGCCATTATTGCATCACCTTCGTATTTATCAATATATCCACCATAAGATAGAATTATGTTGCTCATTGGTGTCAGATAATCGTTTAGAACCTGGGCAAGATCTTCAGCGGAAAGTGATTCAGAGATTGTAGTAAATCCTGCAACATCGGAAAAAAACATGGTTGCCATTTTCTTTTCACCAGTAAGTCTGAATCTGTCTGGAGATTCCTGCATATATTTCAAAACCTCTGGGCTCACCATTGTTGAAAACATATTACCGATAATTTTTTTCTGGCGTTCTTCTTTTAGATATCTGAAAGAAAAGATTATCGCATAATTTAATAACAAGATTATACATATAGGGAGAATTTCAATGATTTTTCCATGCCATGTGAAGAGATAAAGAGCATAAATGGGATACAAAAGAAAACCAAGAATCATTGTAATAAATCCAGTTGAAAGTTGACAATACAGATAAACAATACTTGTAAAAAAGGCTAAGAGAAGCGATAGCATGTAGATATAATCCTTCTTAACTTTTTTAATAAAATTTCTAGTTGATAAAGTATTGATTATATTTATATGTATACCTACAAGCATATAGTATGGATCCATTGGAGTAGGCCCGATATCAGTAGTCCCTGTTGCCGTTAAACCCATAAAGAAAATTTTGTTCTCAAGCTTTTCTTTCAGTTTCTGTTCTATTATAGTAAGTTTTTTTCTTGCTGAAGCTAAATTTTTTAAATAAAAATTAGTCCTTGGGAAATCTGAAAATTTATTTTTTAGATCCTTATATTTGTTGATCAACTTTCTTGCTTTAGTACAACTTCTTTTGTACTTTTTAATCTTTTCAGGAGTCTTTGCATTACTAAGTTTAAGTTTATATTTTTCAAGTTTACCAGTGTTTTTTAAAAGCCCTCTCTGGGCCACCACGGTCATTTTTTTTCCACTATTCATCAGGGATTCATAATAAAATTGTGTATACCAAGATCTAACATTTTTCATTATATTGATTTTTGAATCGAAAGAATTTACAATTTCCTCTGTAGAGTGTTTTACAAAGTTACTAAATTGAGAATTGATTATATTTGGAAAGCATAATTGAAATGGAACAAGTAGATTAGATTGTTGATCAAAAAAATGTAACTTTAACAAAGTCTCAATTCTTCTTCGAACAGCTTCAACAATGGAACTATTTCGATAAAATTTATCAGGGGAATCATTTATGGAAAGCTGGAGATTTGATAACATTATACGAATTTTTTCCTGGTGAAATTTATCGTAAACATATTCATTATTGATTTTTAATTCTTCAATGGTTTTGATTATTTCCTTAATAAATTTTTTATAAATCTCCTGATAATCAAGAAGAGTTTTTGCTGAAATATGCTGAAAATCCTGATTCCACTTTCCTGACCAATTAATTATAAGATCACCATCATCAAGTGGAATATCATATGTTTTATCGCCAGTTTTAAAGGTTATATTTTTCCTGCTGATTTTCATATCAGAAATTTTGCTTGAAGTTGACTTAAGAAGATCAGATAAAAATACAGAAAAAGCAGCTTGATAATATGGTTTTTTATCTTTGGATAGAACAAGCGGAATAGATCGATAAACACCATCGCTATCTGGAAAAGTATTTGAAAATCCAATTTCTTTACTGCATCTTGTAAAAGGCCAGATTGGTACGTTGAAATCATCTGTTATTGGAATTGAATCAAGTTGCTTAATTTCGAATGTGAATTGATTTTGAATTACTTTAAATGATTTTAATTTATAGTAATAAAATTCAAAAAAAGTTTCCCATAATCTGAAACTTGGTAGATTAAGGTCAGAAATTTTTTCAGTTCCCTTGATCATGTTGTGTCCTGACTTTTTTGAAGCTTCATCAATGGATACACTGAATTGTTCCATAAAAGCCATTTTTAATTCTTCCAATGTTGTATCATTTTCATAATTGATATTTATAAAATTTCTTATGATAATTCTTTGTGAATTCTCAACGATTAAGTCGTCTTTGGTTTGAGAATGTCTAAATAGTTCCATTTTACTGGATTGAATATAGGCATCATGATATTCCTGATGTATTTTCCAAAAAGGATTTTCGGCTTCTGTTGAAAATCTTGAACATCTTTTTTTTATGAAATTATAGTCGATTTTTGATTTTTTCTTATACGTTTCAAGAAAAGAACTAAAAGTACTTTCCATATCCATTTTTGTTAATTTTCTCATTAAATAGACATTTAAATCACTTAATATACGAGACTCGTTCGACAAGGATTGAAGAAAATGAAAAATTAAATGTACATTGAAATCCTCCATTGAACTGGACATGAGCTGGTCATTAGAAACAAATAAAGCTTCAAGATTATCACGAATGAAATCAATATTTTCCCTGGCACTTAAAGTCTCATCCGTTAAGCCTTTACTGTCAAGAATTTTAAAATCCTGATAATCGAAACGTATTACTTCTAAAAATTCTTCTAAAAACTTTGTATGACCTTCACCTGTGAAATTATTTTGAATTAAATTGAGCTTTTTAAGGCTAACTTCAGATATTGTTTGTTTCAATCTATCAGTTTTATTAGCAGTTTTTGCCCATTGCAGACCTAGTTGATATTTTGCTTCATAATCAGGAGCAGATTCGTCAAGTGTCATTAATTCTTTAGGTAATTCAGTAGCTTTTAAAGGAGTGTTCTCGCTCTTTTCGGTAATATCATTTAAAAGGTCGGCAAGAGTTGAAATATTTTTTTCGAAAGACCTGTTAATTGTTATTCCACTTTTTTCAACAAACTCAATATCAAGCATAATACTTTTAGCTTTAAATTCGTT
>DAOVTB010000013.1 GCA_030633305.1 Candidatus Muiribacteriota bacterium | reverse complement strand
AAATATGGAACAATCAACTAAAAATGAAATTAAAGCTTTCACCCTTCCACCACATGGACATGATATTACAGATTCTTTGTACGTATTTTTTTAATACTTGAATTAAACAACACTGTCAATATTACAACTTTATAGTAAAAAAAGTAGTTATTTTTTTATTTATATGTTCTTACAAGTCTAAATCCAATTTCGATATCTTCAACATGAGGAGATTTTCCAGAACGGCTGACTGACAGTAACATATTTACCTTAGATTTCCATCCCCCACCTCGAACACTTTTGAATTCTCCCTGTTCGGGTGAATTTCCTGAATAATCGGCTTCATACCAATCCCAACACCATTCACTTGCATTTCCAGACATATCAAAAAGATCAATTTCATTTTTAATTTTGTACTTAATCGGATGTATTGTTAACAGGGAATTATTATCATACCAACCTGCTTCATCAGGAATATCGGAACCACTATATGCATACCCTTTACCATTTCCTCCCCCTTGAGCCGAATATTCCCATTCAAGTTCAGTTGGAAGTCTATATCCATTTGCAGAAAAATCACATTTTACAATCCATTTAAGATAGTCTTCAAGATTCTTATTAGATAAATCCTCTTCCTTCTTTTTAATTGTATAACATGGATTCAGCATATCCCTTAGACTTAGCCAGTTACAATATTCAATCGCATCATACCAGGCAACAAACGTAACAGGACTGTCAAGTCGATTTCCAGATGAAAATTCAATTTCGGGAAGCTGAGAATTTGAAACATTGGAAGTATGCTTACATATCTTTTCATACTTCTTATCAGGATACATAGTTTCCTTATCATCACAAAATAATTGATAATCCTTGATAGTAACTTCAGAAGTTTTAATGTAAAAAGAATTAATCTTAACACTTTGTGTATCACTCAGCCCTTTTCCAATTATAAGCGAACCATTTTTTACAAACACCATTCCCTTGGCTTTCTGAATCAATTTTACATTTTTAATCAACGAATCATTTTCGATAAGATCTATTTCAGCATATTCTGGATAAAAATCATCCTTAATTAAAACGAGAGTTCCCTTAGGATGAGGTGTTTTAAATCCATCAACAGGTGTTATTCCAACTTCATACTCTGAATAAGTATTACGAATTTGATTGATATCCTTAAACCATTCGAGTCCCTTTGATGGCAAAAAATATACTTTTGCACCAGTCTGATCTGAATAAACACTGAAATTATATGATTTGATCATTTTCAGTTTTTTCTTTTTGAGTTTACTGATATCAGCTTTTTTATTTTTATCACTACAACAACCAGACAGTAATATGATTCCTGTTATCATGATAATGGTTATGATGTGTATTGTTAATTTATTCATGGTAAATTCCTTCTTTTCTTTGTGCCTTAGTGCCTTTGTGAGAGCAATTCTTTTTTTAATATTTTTTCCTTCGTGTTCTTCGTGGTTCAATCTTTTTTAATATTGGACAGGCATATATGTATTTCCCTGTTCACTTGTGTAACCTGTACCATTTTATTGATTTGATTCAAAAAAGTTATATGTTACCTGTACCATTATAGAGATTTGGTTGAAAAAAGTTATCTGGCGCTGGGGTCAGGGTAACTTTCATGAACTTGAACATCAAGTTCACAAAACTCACTTCTGACCCCTTTTATATTAACTATTTGTCCTCATTCTTTTTCTTCATGGTAAATTTTTCTTATTTTTTATTCTATAACCCTCTGCGTCCTCCGCGTTCTCTGCGCGAGAATCTTTTTTCTTATTATTTTTTTGCATATGATAGAATACAACAAATTAAAATTTATCGGAGTCTATATGAATAGATTATATCATGTTTCAATTCTATTATTATTAATTATGTTCACATTGCCAGGTACAGTATTTTCTAATGACAATATCCCAGATTCTCTTAAAGGCTACATCAACACTTTATCGCAAAAAGTAAAATTTAAAACAATTCAAATGTTAAAAAAAGAAAAATGTCCTGAAATAATCAGTTCCAACGAGGCACTAATTGACATAAATATGATTGAATATCTTTTTGAAACTTCATACAGTGGTCTTGATTTTTGGAAAAATAAGGGTATTAGTTTTCAAAATTTATACTCTAAACTCAGAGAACTCGCCAGGAAAAGTAATACAGTAAAAATTATTGATATTGAAAAAATTATATTAGCGGAGTTAAATCCAATCATAGATTGCCATCTTGCATTCAAAGGGCATAGATGGCACAGATTTAATAAGCATTTTGATTCCTATTTTACTGATCTGGTCATTGAAAAGAAAAATAATAACTATATTGTAATAGCTTCTGAAATAGATAATATCAAAATCGGAAGTAAATATATTGGAAACACAAAATATTTATTTAAAACTCTTGCTCCACCGAGTAAAAATTATTTTCTTGTTGGAACACAGTCCTTCACATACACTCCGGAAATGAAACTGGAGTTTGATGGATTTAACTCTACAGTACCTTTACATTCATGCAGACTTGCCAAAAGAAGTAATAATAGTGACATATATGCACAGAAAATCATAAATGGATACAACGTAATAAAAGTTGGATCGTTTGCTACAAAATATCATAAGCAACTGGATCAATATTCAGAATCTGGAAGTAAATTAAAAGACCAGAGTGTGATAATACTTGATGTAACAAATAATAGCGGTGGATCATCCAGTTATTCTAAAAGATTTTTTACAAATCTAAATGGCGTTGCTCATTGGCTTAAAACTGGCGGTGCGCTTGAATCACCAGCAATTCTTCAAAGCTGGTCCAATTTAAACAAAGAAAAATCTCCGCCATATATTAAAAATTTAATTGATGATTCACGCAGGGAACTAAAAAGAGCAAGAACAAATCCTATAAAATTCTGGAAATTGGGATCACCTTTGTCTACACAAGCAACTGGCAAATTTAAAGGAAAAGTAATCACACTGGTAAATAGATGGGTCGCATCATCTGGCGAGGCAACTGTGGCTTTTTCAAAATCAGTGTCTGACAACTTATTGATCGGAGAAAATACTGCAGGAATGGGTACTTTTGGTGAAGTTCGTACTTACATACTAAAACACTCAAAAATTCTATTTGCTTTACCTAGCAAGTTATTTATTGCAGAAGATTCTAAAGAAGGTTATGGATACATCCCAAATTACTGGCTTGATACCGATAAGCCTGTTGATGCTATCACATCCTGGATTGCCAAACCTAAAACGTACATGCCGCAACTTGGAAAAAGAATCAAGTTAAATAACATAGACTTTGAGGTTTTTCAAAATGGAATCCCTGAAAATATGACAATGGATATTGGCGCTAGAACCGGAGAAGGACCTTATAGCAAAATCATTCAAGATACAAAAATTTTCAACCAGGGAAAAAGTAGTCTTTGTATTGAAACCAATGGTCAAACCCGAAAATTCTACTCCTTGGAAATTAAAATTCCACAAAATATCAAAAGATTAAATTACAGCTATGAGATAAAAGGTGAAGGTCTCCAAAGACAGGGTCGACAATTTAATAACTGTTATGTTGGAATTATGTATCGTGATGTAAATGGAAAATATAATTTTAAAATTAATAATTATATTGGTGATTTCGATTGGAAAAAAGAAACAAAGCTTATTGATCTTGAAAAACTTGATGCTTATGACGCAAGTTTTAACATATTTCTTTCGATATCTGGAAAACTATGGATCGATGATTTAAAATTTAATGTTATAAAATGACTTTTATTTCAATTTTTTGCTTACTTATTGCAGGTGCAATTGCCGGTTTTATTAATGTAATGGCAGGCGGCGGATCATTACTGACACTTCCAGCATTGATTTTTTTCGGTCTTCCGCCAACAGTGGCTAACGCAACAAACAGAGTCGGAATTCTTGTACAAACTCTTTTTTCAGTCGCTGCATTTAAAAAAGAAGGACTTTCCAAATTCAAATACAGTTTTTTCCTGGCAATATCTTCTACTACTGGCGCTGCAATCGGTGCCAGTATAGCGATGAAAGTCAAAGACGCGACTTTCCAGCTGATACTGTCCGGGGTCATGTTGATCGTTCTAGGACTGATACTTTGGAATCCTGCAGGAAGAATTTCCCATGGTAAGGAAAGGGTCGAGTTTAAACATAAGATGATATGTTTTACAGCATTTTTCTTTGTAGGAATTTATGGCGGATTCATACAGGCAGGAGTTGGTCTAATAATAATTGTAACATTAACAAGTATCCATAACATAAGCCTGTTAAAAACTAATTGCATAAAAGTCACTGTTATTCTTATTTATACTCCTGTTGCTGTAGTCCTTTTTGCCATGAACGGAAAGATAAACTGGATGTATGCAGCTGTTTTATCAACAGGATATGCCGCTGGAGGATGGATCGCATCGAGATTATCGATAAAAAAAGGTGATAAATGGATTAAAAAGTTTCTCATCGTGGCTGTACTTATAATGTCGTTTAAACTTTCAGGGCTTTTTGATAAAATAATTACACTTTTTTAATTTTATTATACCTAAAGATAAGTAACTCACCTGCTCTTTAAAAATGTTTTAATGGTAACCGTCATTCCATCTTTAAAAATCAATTCAAAAGCACCCTTCATTCCGTGATGCATCACCAATTGTGTTAATGTGACTGCAATATAAATCAGAACAATTGTTAATACTATTATAATAATCCATTTCAAATATGGAAAAATAAATAAAATGAACCTTTTGATAAGATTCATAATCATATCGACAAGGTAATAAGTTACTGGAATAAAAGTTAAAGTAAAAAAAGTTGACACAGAAAGACCACCAATAACTGCGATTGCAAGCGGTTGATAAAAGTCAGCACCTGCACCAATCCCAAGTGACAATGGAAGCATCCCCAGAACAGTAGTCAATGTTGTCATAAGTATAGGCCTAAGTCTAACACAACCAGCCTGCAAAGCTGCTTCCTTGTTTGATTCACCAAGTTCTTCACGTCTTTGATTTGTATAGTCTATTAAAAGAATACCATTATTCACAACAATACCAGCCAACATGATAATCCCGATCATTGCAGTAATCGAAAATGGGAAACCATAAATATTTAAAGACAGGATAACTCCAATTATTGAAAGAGGTATCGTAAACATTATAACAAACGGATATGCAAATGATTCAAACTGAGAAGCCATTATCATATAAACAAGTATTACTGATGCGAACAAAGCTATTCCCAGATTACCAAATGATTCTGCCCTTTCTTCCTCTTCCCCACCAAATTTATAACTATAACCAGATGGAAGTTTCAGGGTCTTTAAAATCTTATCAATGTCTTTAGTAACGGCACCAATTGGTCTATTTTCAAGATCAGCCTGTACCATAATCAATCTTTTTAGATTCTTTCTCTTGATCTTTGTATATCCTTTTGTTTCAAAAACAGTTGCTATTTGGGACAAAGTTACTACCTTGTTTTTTCCAAGAATAAGTTCAAGATTTGCTAGTTTCCTAATCTCATTTTTATAAATGTCATCAATTTCAACTCGGATATCATACTCTTCGTTTGATTCCTTATATTTTCCTGCAAGACTTCCAAAAACATAGCTTCTGACCATTCCGGCCACTTCACCAAGATCCTGATCAAGATCTCTAAGTTTTTCCCGATCAAAATTTATTTTTATCTCAGGTCTTCCTGTTTTCACTCCACTCTCAAGTTCCTTAAGCCCTTTCACGCCACTGATTTTTTCAGTTATCATTATACAGATCTTTTCTATTTCTTTAATATCAGCACCTGAAACTTCAATTTGAACAGGTTTTCCACCACCAGGCCCTCCCATTTTGGGTTTGGAATATTCAATTCTGCTGTAACCTGGAACTTTTTTCATAAATGGACGCACTGATTTAATGATTTCGTCTGTGCTTTTTGCAGTTGATTTTTTCTTAAATCCCAGATATTCAGCAATGGTTATTAAAAGAGTTGCTTTTTCAAGTGGGAATAACGCTATGGTTACACTTCCTTCCCCCATTTGGGAATTTGATGTGATCTTATCGACTTCAGGAAATGTCTTTAAAATTTCTTCAATCCTTTTTGTTACCTTATCAGTTTCGTCAACAGAAGTACCTTCAGGAGTTTCGTATTTAACTATGAAACTTCTTCTATCCATATCAGGAAAAAAAGACATGGCAGGCAGATAACTGAAACTAAAATACAAAAGATACATGACACTTAAAAAATAAACTAAACTAACAGTCCAGTGGCAAAGTAATATTTTCAGGACAAACCTGTAAATCGCCTTTATTATATTAATAATAAATTCATTTGGTTTTTTATGAATTTTAAGAATTCTTGAAGAAAGCATTGGTACAAGGATTACAGCAACAATATACGAAGCCGCAAGCGAGAATACAATTGCCAGTGACATACTGAAAAAAATCTGCCCTACAATTCCTGGTACAAATGCAATTGGAAGAAAAACAGCCATCGTAGTCATTGTAGATGCAAGAACAGCTAGCATTACTTCTGATGTTCCTTTAACAGCAGATTCTCTTAATTCAAGCTTCTCTTCACGTGCATTTACTTTCAAAAACAATTTATGAAGTATTTGAACGGTAAGTTTTTTCCTTTTTTTCTTAAAGCCAGTTATTCCCTTCTGTACTGTTTTTAAACTTTCTTCTGATCTCCTGAAATCTTTAAATACATTTTCATACTCAGACATAATCACTTCTGCTGTCTGTTCAATTGTGACATCATCATAAGAAGGCGTATTTAAAACTCTATCCAAAATTATTTCAATATCTTTTTTCACCGCTGAATTTTTTTCAACCAGATACCTGTAGATGTTTTCCAACACAACAATCGCATTATCCACCATCATCCCAATACCAAGTGCAAGTCCACCGAGAGTCATCAAATTTAATGTCATCTTGTTCATATATAAAAAACCAAATGTAATAACAACTGCAAGAGGGATACTAAGACCAATAATAAAAGTAGACCGGAAATTCTTAAGAAATAGTATAAGTACAATAATTGCCAATACTGCACCTGACATGGCATTACTCTTGACCATTTCAATAGAATCCCGAATAAAATCACTTCTATCCTGACTTATTGTTATTTTCAGTTTTCCATCATATTTTTTTTCAAGATCTGGAACCAGTTTCTTAATCATATCTGAAAGTTTTACAGGATTTGCATCGGCCTCTTTTTTCAACGCCATTGTAACTGCAGGTTTATCATTTAATCGAGAAACAGAAATAATATCTTTAAATGAATCTTCAACTCTTGCAAGTTCCGATAAATAAATAGGACGACCATTTATTTCTTTTACAATTATATTTTCAAGATCGGAAGGTTTTTTTGCTTCTCCTTCAGATCTTATGAGATACTTAAAATTTCCTTCTATAATATTTCCAACAGGAGTATTCTTATTATCACTGTTAAGAGCTTCTATCACATCTTTTATTGGAATATTAAGTGCTTTTAACTTATTGTTATCAACTTTTACCCGAATTTCCCGCTCCAGCCCACCAAATATCTCTACATTTGCAATTCCACTCAATCTTTCAAAAGCAGGCTTTATTTCTTTATCAGCAAGATCTCTCAACTCTTTAAGAGTATAATCACCACCAAGAGCAATATTAAATACAGGTCTTGCATTTATATCAAATTTCCCCACAGTAATCTGTTCCATGTCTCGGGGAAGTTTTCTTTTTGCAATATCAACTTTTTCCCTAAGATCAATTGACGCAAAATCAATATCAGTCCCCCATTTAAATTCAACCATAATATGAGAAAAACCCTCAAGGGATGTAGAATTTATGTTTTTAACATTATCTACGGTATTGATCTCATCTTCAATTTTTTTGGTTACAATATTCTCCATCTCGGCAGGATCAACACCAGGATATGGCGATTGAATAAATGCCATTGGAAATTCTATATTAGGGAACAGATCAACATTCAATGAAACCAAAGCACCTGCACCTGCAGCAAAAAGCGCAAGGAGTATCATTATAACCGTTACGGGTTTATCAACAGCAAACTTTGCTATATTCATTTATTTTCCCTTTTTCTCTGCGTTCTCCGCGCGAGACTCTTCTGCAATCTCAACATCAATTCCGTCTTTCAAGCTAAACTGACCAGTAACTACAAGTTCATCACCTGTTTTAATACCTTTTGCATAACATTTATCACCTTCTCTGGCGATAATCTCAACATTTTTTCTTGTTGCCTTGCCATCTTTTGCAACAAAAACAGAATATTCTCCCTTTTCATAAATCAGTGATGACATAGGAATCAGCGGAATATCCTTGTAATGATTCACAATAATATTTCCTTTTACAAACATATTAGCTTTAAATCTGAGGTCTTTATTATCCATCAACAATTTCACCAGAAATGACCGCGTATTATCTGCATACAGATCAATGTGTGATACTTTTGCCAAATAGGATTCTTCAATCTTGCAAGTCTGCCCTATTTTTAGTAATTGAATCTTGTTTTCAGGTATCTTTACCTCGACATAGACTTTATTCAAATCTATGACTTTCCCAAGGACAGATGCCGAAGAGACAGCCTGCCCTTCAAAAACATTTCTATTTACAAAATAGCCATCTATCATCGAGCGTATGGAACATCTGGAAAGATCAAGTTTTGCCAGTTGACATGAAGCCTGCGCCCTGTCCTGGCTGGATTTCGCCTGAACATACAAAGTTTCAGAACTTTCATATTTTTTCTGATTTATTACTTTCTTTTTGATAAGTATTTTTGAGCGTTCCATATCACTCCGACATTCTTTCGCAGCCTGCTTTTTTATTTTCAACATTGAAAGACACTGTCGAAGTGTATTTTTAAATCTGGCAGAATCTATAATAACCATAACATCGTTTTTCTTTACTTTCATGCCATTATCAACAAGGATCTTTTTAACAAAGCCACGGATATCAGAAGTTACAAATGTCTCAAGAAACGGCTTAACAGATCCTGAAAAAGTTAATTTTTCCTGAATTTCTCCTGTCATTACAGTATGTGTCTCAATACTTACTCCATAAATTAGACTTGATAAAGACACAATTGTAAGGCATACCATTAATAGTTTTTTCATTTTACAAGTCTCCGATCCAATTTTTTTAATTTTTCAAAATCATGCGTTAGAATAAACAGATCTGCCAGATGTATCCTCTCATCATAAAAACCATTTAAAATCTGAAGAAGAGATGAAGTCTGAGTAAGCTGAGCGTCAACTAATTCTATGATCGTTGCATCACCAGCTTTATACCTGGTAGTTACAAGCCTCATATTTTCCCGGGCCTGTTCAACTGATTTTTCATCAGTTTTAATTCTTTTAATTACTTCAGCATAACTTAAAACTGTTTTTCTGAATGATGCAATCTTTAAATTAGAAATGTCTTTTCTTTCAAGTTTGATTATCTGGAGATCCTTTCCTGCTTTTCTAATTTCATTAATCAGATCACCACTGTCATAAAGGGTTGCATCAAGCGAAACTCCAAGAGAATAATCCCGTCCATGATCAATAGGTCCATATCTATCTTTATAATTATACTGACCATTAAAATTAAGTGTTGGAAGATAAGCTTTTTTTGCAGTTTTATAAATGCGTCTATACATAAAAAACTGTATCTTTTTGAGCTCCATATCAATATCAACTTTTCTAACCCTTTTTTCCCATAACTTTTCATTGACTGGAAACGGTTTATAGTAAGTAACATTATCAGGAAGAAATATCTTCAATGACCTCCAATCATCTATATTAAGAAGATTGGCCATATCAATCAATAACTTTTCAAACAGGTTATTACTTTGCAAAAGAGATACTTCAAAATTTCTTTTTTGAACATCAATCCTTAAAATATCATTATAAAGAGTCAAACCAACCTGCTGATTAATCTTAGCAATTTCAAGAAGCTTTCCAGCAAGCATTATTGTCTCTTCATAGATCGCTATTCTTCTTTTTTCTCTAACTAGTTTAGTAAAAATCTCAACTACAAATTTTTTTAAATCAATTTTCTTTTTCCTGAACAGATTCTTCTGAATTGCAGTATTATATCTTGAAATATCACGTTGAAGTATTGTTCCTTTTCCCAAAGCATAAAATGTTTGATTCATTTTCACTGAATATACTATAGCGTCAGAGTTTTCACCATAAGTAGTACGCTGGGCATCATCCAGATATTTTGATGTAGATGTAGAAAATGACATTTTAAGATCAGGTATAAACAGATTCGAAGCTTTCTTCTCCTCTATCCAAAGTTTCTTTATTTTGAGTTTTTCAACTTTTAATGAAATATTCTGTTTTTCAGCAATCTCAAGGAGATCTCTTAATAGCAATTGTTTCCCAGTTGCTACTGTTGAAAAACAAATAAACAATAATAACGTAACAATAATTGTAGGGACAGATCCCTGTGCCTGTCCTTTTCCAAAAGAAGAAAATAACTTTGGAATATACATGATAATATTTGAGAAATTATAAGCGTTTGATTGTTTATTCATTATTTTTTTATCCCATTTAAGATTAGATTGACTAGATTTTTCTGAGTAGTTTTATCCATAATAATACCTGTCTTTGATTCAACTTCCTTTGCACCATGAAAAAAAATAAATAATGTCTTCAAAATCAGATCGGGATCACAGTCGATGAGATTATTGTTTTCAATATTTTTCACTACAAATCCTCTAAAATGCTTCAGGTTTTCACAAATTCTTTCCTTTATAGCTTTTCCAATAATATCAGGATATATTATGCTTTGTTCATCGAGAATCCTGAAAAAGAAAATATGTTTTCGATAATAATCCAGAAATGCATTTAAGGCTGTTTCAAGATTTTCTTTAAGCGTCCCTTCATGCCTGATACAATCACTCAAAATATCTTTGAAGTCCTCATGTATCTTATCCATTTTTATTATCAATAATTCTGTTTTATTCTTAAAATACCTGTAAAAAGTTCCTTTTCCAACTCCTGCATTTTTTACAATATCATCTACAGTAGTTGCGTTATATCCCTTACTGTGAAACAAATCTCTTGCAGATTTGATAATTTTTGTTTTTTTATCTACTTTAGGATTCATACATTTATACCTTTATTTATTTCGGACTGACCAGTCAGTCCGGTTCAAATTATATCGTCATGAACATGGAAAAGCAATAGAAAATATTGTCCATTTTACATTTTTTTACATTTATTTAATATTTCAGAAACAATTACATTCGATAATGAATTAGAGGGACTGAACTTTCAGTCATATGAAGAATAAAATCAAGGAGATTGAAATGAAAAAGAAAATTACTATTTTATTGTTGATGTTTTTTGTAAGCACTGTATTTGCAAGTGCTTTTGGTGGATTTGGTAGTTTTGGGAAACAAAAAGATCATAGAAGACGTGGTGGATTTAATTTCAGGAGAATTATTGCAAAGGGACATCATCTTATGGAAGAATTGGATCTGACAGATGAACAGCAAACTAAAATTCAAGGAATCATGGTTGATGCTGCAGTCAATATCATTCCAACTGGTGCTGAGCTTCTTGTTGCAAAAATTAAATTAATGGTTGAACTGAAAAAAGATGATCCAGATATGAAAGTAATCAACCCTTTGATTGATTCTTCAGCAGAAAATCTGAAAAAAATCACAAAATCAGCAATTGAAGCGGTAATAATGGCAAAGAAAGTTCTGACTCCAGAACAGAAAAAGAAATTAAAAGAAACATTAAAAAAATTCAGACATGGAAAAAGACACGGTCAACGTGGCAAAGGTCATGGATTAAAACAAGGCCATGGAAAAGGTTTTGGATTTGGCAAAGGTCGGGGTAAAGGTTTTGGATTTGGAAAAGGACATGGTAAAGGTTTCGAAAAAGAAAATCATCATTCTAAATTAGAAAATTAAAATTCTCCTGAATGTAAGTAAATAATTTGTAGTCTTTTAATTTTCGGAACAGTACATTATGAGCTAAATGATTTGTTGAAGCTTGACCGCAGAATCCATTCTTACTTAACAATTGGAATAGATTCTGTGGTCAAGCCACAGAATGACACTGAATCTGCATTTTTCTTTGTGACTTCGAGACTTTACTTCCTCAATAAGCCAGAAATCTTAACGGTAAAAACATCACCATCTTCAATACTAAGTTCAGTATTTAATTCAAGACTATCTGAAATCTGCCTTACAATAAATAGTCCAAGCCCTGTACCTTGAATATCCTGACCACGGGAAATATCTTTGCGATAAAAAGGTTGGAACAAAAGATTCATCTCATTAGGTTCATAGTTAAATTCAGTTCTGTTTTTTATAATCAATTCAAATGAACAATCAATTTTTTTAAGTGTCAGTTTTACTGTTGATGCAGAAGCATTTTCTAATCCGTACTTCATGGCATTGTCATAAAGATTATCCAGAATTAACGAAAAATAGTTTTCATCGGTATTGATAACTATCCCATTATCAAAAGCCTCTATATCAATATCAGCATCCCTATATTTTTCACTTATCAGCGTTGAAATATCAATTGATTCGATTTTAAATTGAGTTTTATTAGCATTTGCCTGGTAAACATCTACAGTACGATCAATATATTCTGTCATCTTATCAATATCTTCATGAAAAGAAATCCTGGATTCTTCATCTTCAATATCGATTTCCACCTGCATTTTCATTCTGGTCAGATAATATTTCAGATCATGAGAAATATTTCCAATTAACAATAGATTATTCTTAAACATTATATCTATCTGTGAAGCCATTTCATTAAAAGATTCAATAATCGACTGGAATTCGTCATGTGTTGAAAGATCAATCTGATACTTGAAATTTCCTTTACGGATTTCGTTCAAGGCGGGTAACAGACTATTAACAGGAATCAAAAGTCTGTGGATAAAATAATACATAATAAGTAAAATCAGAACAATCAAAGCAGTAAGTTGAACTATTACAAACCTGAACTGCATTCTTTTATGCATTTTCAGGCTCTTATTCCCAAAGATGACTGTTTTCTTTCCTTTCCTTAACACAAGATAGCTATTATTTTTATATGTTACAAAATTTTCAAATCCTTTGACAGGTTTTGAATTCTTTAAAAATTCCTTTAAAGTAAAATTATACATCCCTTCACAACAACTCTGTTTATCGCCATCAAAAACAGAAATCGTAAATCTCCTGAAATTTTTCCAGTGTTGTTCTTTATGACCTTCAGGTTTTTTTTCATAATCACCACTACTCTTCTCCGGAAATTTGCCTTCCTCGATTCCTTCTATAATTTTATGAATATGTGAAATTGGTGTTTTGAAAAGCTTTCCATCAATATTTGACTCCTGAAAATAATCAAAACTAAGAATAATTATTGTTAAAATAACTATTACTGTTACTATAAATAGAATTGCTAATCTGAAAAATATACTATTAGTATTAAGTTTCTTCATGTTCCACCGTAAACTGATAACCTCTACCCCAGACCGTCTTTAATATTCGAGGCTTTTTTGAGTCAATTTCAATTTTTTTTCTAAGTCTTGAAATTCCTATATCAATAGATCTTCCATAACTGATAAAATCATGGCTTTCAAGATAGGTTAAAATCTGTTTTCTGGAAAGTATTATATTAATGTTTAAACAAAAATATCTGAGAAGTAAAAATTCATATGTTGTCAAAAAAGTTTCTTCATCATCACGTAGAAGCAACTGTTTATCTAAATCAAATTTAAATTCCTTGAATTTCATTATTCCAAGGCTATTGACATTTTTTTCTTTACTCTGCATATTCTGCCTGCGAAAAAGGCTGTTTATCCTGGCCAAAAGTTCTCTGGGCTCAAAAGGTTTAACAATATAATCATCTGCACCAATTTCAAGACCAACTATTTTATCAATACTGTCCGATTTTGCAGATAGAAAAATAACATATGCATCAGATTTCTTCCGGATCGCTTTACAAACCTCAAAACCATCAATTTCCGGCATCATTATATCAAGTATGAATAATTCATGCTCAATCTCTCTCATTTCTAAAAGATCCTTCGGTTCAATCGTTGAAACCGATGTGAAACCGTTTTTCCTAAGATATTTACTCAACAGGCTCACTAATTTTTTATCATCATCAACTATACATATTTTTTTATCCATACAATTCCCTTATTATAAATTTTAGAAATTCTAATATATTTAAAACTTAATTTAATTCTATTATTTAGCTTAAATATTACTTCAATGTTTCTTAAATGTAAAAAAATGTTACAATTTTTTACATTTTACTTATATTTGAGAAACAATTAATACCGATAATATATATATAAATTGAAAAAAGCAGGATTCAAGTATGAATAAATTTAAAATTAACGTATTTATGAAAAAAATTGTTATTCCATTTCTCTTTATCCCTTTATTATTATCAAATCTTTGCGGTAAACAGGACAAATCAAATTTTGATCTAACTCTTAAAAGTACTATTTTTATGGCTTTAAAGAACAATATTTCATTAAAATCAAGAAAATTAACTCCAAAAAAGAGCAGGCTGAATACAATAAGAGAAACAGGGAAATTTGACTCTCTGGTTTCTGCTAATCAAGGTTTTTCACTTTCAATTAATGATTCAGACTCAAACAGTATATCTGGTGATGTCAGCTTAAAAAGATTATATGAATCTGGCTCTGTTTTCGAAGTTGATTATTCTTCAAATCGTTCATGGTCAAGTTCAAGTGATGAATCATTTCAAAATAGTCTGGGTTTAACATATGTAAATCCATTAAGGAAAGGTCGAGGCAGAGATGTTAATCTGGCATCCATTCGCCAATCACGTATCACAACAAGGAAGCAGGATTATGAATTGAGAGGATACATTGAAAATCTTGTTGCTGATGTAACTGCTATCTACTGGGATTGTGTTTTAGCCAAAAGAAAAATTAATATATTTGAAGAGTCATTAAAACTTGCTGAAGAACAGCTTAAAGAAACCCGTGAAAAAATAGAAGTTGGTCAATTACCTCCTGCTGAAATTGCCGCATCTGAAGCCGAAATTGCTCTTAGAAAAGAAGGACTGATCAATGCTAAAAGTAATCTGGAAGTTTCCCGGATAAGATTATTTTCCATGATTAATCCAGGAGGTAGTCTTACTAATGCCGCTAAGCTTAAATTACAGGATAAACCTTCAGATTCTGAAGTAACACTTGAAAATATCAGTAGTTCTGTTTCAACTGCTCTTAAAAACAGACCTGAAGTAAATGCAACAATTATGGGAATCAAACATTCGGAACTTGAACTTGTAAAAACAAAAAACGGTTTACTTCCAAAACTTGATTTTTTCATATCAGTTGGAAAAAGCGGATATGCCGATTCCTTTTCAGGATCCTTCAAAGACCTTGGAAGCGATGATTTTGATGCATCATTTGGATTCAGGTTTGAAGAATACAAACATAAACGAGCAAAAATCATGACTCACAAGATTACCAAACTTGATTTTAAAATGGCAAAACTTGCACTTGATAATCTTAAACAACTGACAGAACTTGATGTACACCTTGCAAGAATTGAAATTAAACGTACCCTTGAACAGATCAAAGCAACAAAAGCTACTAGTAAATTTCAGAACGAAAAATTGAGAAAAGAAACTGAAAAATATCGAGTTGGAAGATCAACATCATTCATTGTAGCACAAGCACAAAGGGATTATCTTTCCAGTCAAATATCTGAATTTGAAGCTTTAATTGATTACAACAAATCTCTATCCAGATATTTTTTGATGGAAGGTTCGCTTCTTTTCAGATCTGGAATAAAAGCACCAGGTGCAAAATCTAGTGCAAATGAATTTAGAAAAAATTCTCGCGTAAAGAACGCTGAGAATGCAGAGAAAAAAAAGAAGATTCTCGCACAGAGAACGCTGAGGACACAGAGAAAAAAAGAAACTTCTCGCGCAGAGAACGCTGAGATCGCCGAGAAAATAAAGGAAAAGATAAAAATTTTAAATGATGAACACCGATTAACGAGTATCGAAAAGTTAAGAGAAAAGATTCGTAATAGAGAAAAAAATAAGAAATAGATAAAAAAAGAAAGATTTAAAAAGTCTTGTTATTGCTGTCATTATCCGACTTGATCGGGTAATCTATTCCAATTGGCAAAGTCAATAAAATGGATCCCCGAACCCCGAGGATGATGGAGGGATTGTGACACAGTCTGCCTGTGCCTGTCCAATATTAAAATATGATTTAAAATTAGTGCGGAGAAACAAATGAAAAAATTATTCTTGTTAATATTAATTGTTGCAATGATAGCAGGTGGATACTATTACAAAAAAAAATTTGCTCCACGTAAAAAAGTCAAAAAGAAAACCCAGCAATTTTATACTGCTGAAAAAGGTAATATTGCGATAAAAATTGCTTCAACCGGAAGAGTCATTCCTAATCAGAATGTAGAAATCAAATGTAAAGCAAGCGGAGAAATCATAAGCCTCCCTTATGATATCAGTGCAAATGTTAAAAAAGGTGATCTCCTGGCTGAATTAGATCCAATAGATGAGAAAAGAAAAGTCAAACTTGCCGAAGTATCTCTTTTATCAAACACAGCAAATCTTAAACAGGCTGAATGTAATCTTAAACTTTCTGAAGACAGGCTTATAAATAACAGAAAAAAGGTAAAAGCCATACTTAAAGCAAAAAAAGCTAATCTAAAAGACAAATCTCGAAAATATGAAAGAATTAAAAAATTATTAAAAAAGAAGCTTTCCAGCCAAGAAGAATATGACACTGCGCAGACATCTTTAATTCAAGCAAGATCTGATCTTACAAACGCAGAAGCACAGGAAAGCGAGCTGGCAATCGATAAGCAAGCCCTTGAGTTAAAACAACAGGATATTGTACTTGCCAAAAGTCGTATAGAATCACAGAAAGTTAATCTCGATCAGGCAAAACAAAGACTTGATGAAACAAAAATTTATGCTCCTATTGATGGTGCTATAACTGTTAGAAATGTGCAGATCGGACAGATAATTTCATCAGGAATAAGCAATGTAGGCGGTGGAACGACGTTGCTTACATTATCTGACATGTCAAGGATCTTTGTGATGGCTTTTGTTGATGAAACTGATATTGGTCGAATTAAAGTTGGGCAAAAAGTCAAAATATCTGTTGACGCATATCCTGGAAAAAAATTCAGAGGTGAAATCATTCAGATCGCATTGCAGGGAATCAATTCATCAAATGTAGTTACCTTTGAAGTTAAAATCGAAGTCAAGGGTAGAAAGAAAAAAATACTAAAACTGGAAATGACTGCAAACGTTGAAATAATTATAGAAAGTAGCAAAAATACAATTCTTGTATCTGATAAATGTATTGAAAAAAAGAAAGGTCAATCTTTCGTAAAAGTCAAAACTGATTCTGGAAAATTAAAATCAATGACAGTTGAAACTGGAATATCTGCAGAAGATCTTATCGAAATTAAAACGGGGTTATCAGAAGGACAAAAAATTCTTATTTCAGATGGAGATCAAATTAAAAGTCGGTGGAGCAGTTCAAAAGACAGACAGGAACGAAGAAAAAAAAGAATGATGCAAAGAATGGGCGGCAAATAAATTGGAAAAAAATAACATAGAGCCTGTTATTGAAGTATTGAAAGTAAATAAAAGCTATACGATGGGACAGGAAAAACTTCATGTCTTAAAAAACGTTTCTTTTACCGTTCAAAAAGGTGATCTGCTTGCATTAACAGGACCATCCGGCAGTGGGAAGTCAACATTGATGAATATCCTCGGGTGTCTTGATTCAATTGATAATGGAGATTACTTACTTGATGGCACAAGTGTTTTGAAAAGAAATGCAAATCAGCTTGCAGATATCAGAAGTAAAAATATAGGATTTGTTTTTCAGAATTTCAGTTTATTATCAAGAATGAGTGCACTGGAAAATGTTGAATTACCGCTTTTGTATTCCGAAACAAAAAACAGCAAGAAGAAGGCAATGGAAGCACTTGACATTGTTGGTCTTAGCGATCGCATGAAACATGAACCTAACCAGCTATCAGGTGGTCAGAGACAAAGAGTTGCAATTGCACGAGCAATAGTTAATGACCCGGCTTTAATCCTTGCAGATGAACCTACTGGAAATCTGGATAGCAAGACAGGTTTGGAAATAATCGATCTTTTTCATCGATTAAACAAAGAGGGTCGTACAATAATCGTTGTTACTCATGAACAGGATGTAGCCAACGAATGTCATCGTCAATTACATATGCTTGATGGCGTACTTCAAAAAGAATTTTTTAAAAAAAGAAAAAAGCCACAGATTAGCACTGATAAAACATGTGAGGTAAAGTAACATGTTATTCTGGATTACACTTAAAATGGCTATAAAAAGCCTTTATGCAAATAAATTACGTTCAATACTGGCAATGCTTGGGATTATCATTGGTGTTTCTGCAGTAATATCTATGCTTGCTCTCGGAAGCGGTGCTAAGCAAAGTGTTATGACCCGTATTTCTGCTATGGGTAAAAACCTGCTTGTTGTAAGACCTGGTCAGAAAAGACATAGAGGTGTGTCTAGTGGCACATCTCAAAATCTTACTCTTGAAGATGCTGATGCAATTGTAAAATCTATAAAAGACGTTAAAATGTTAACTCCAGTAATTCGTGGAAGTGCTCAGGTGAAATTTGAAAACAAAAATACCAGAACTTCTATTACCGGCACTGCAATAACATACTTCATGATAAATAATTTCGAAATTGAAAAAGGTCGAAGAATAAGAGAACAGGAAGCAGAAAGATTAGGAAGAGTTGCAATTCTTGGTTCTACAGTTGCAGAAGCACTGTTCGAAAAGAAAAATCCTGTTGGTAAGAGAATCAAGATTAAAGGAATCAATTTTATGGTTGTTGGAGTTTTGAAATCAAAAGGCGATCAGGGATGGTCCAATCCCGATGACCAGGTGATTATCCCATACACTACTGCTATGAAAATACTTTTTGGCATCTCAAAACTAAGGGAAATAGACATCTACGTCCGAGAAGGTGCTGAATTATCTAAAGTTGAAAATGAGATTACAGTATTACTTAGAAAACGACACAAAATCAAAGATGGTGCAGATAATGATTTTAGAATTCGCAATCAGGCCGAAATTCTTGCAACTGCTACACAAATTACTGGAACTTTTACAATATTGCTTGGTGGTATCGCTGGAATATCTTTACTTGTTGGCGGTATCGGCATTATGAACATTATGCTCGTAACCGTTACAGAACGCACCCGGGAAATCGGAATACGAAAATCCATAGGTGCAAAAAATCGGAACATACTATTACAATTCCTGATAGAATCCATCCTGATGAGCAGTATTGGTGGCGCTATCGGGATTGGAATAGGAATGGGCGGAGCAGAACTGATTACCAAATATAGTCCATTTCAGGCTATTGTGAGTTCTTTCAGTATTATATTGTCTTTTTCATTTTCTGTATCAGTAGGCATTTTCTTCGGGTTTTATCCAGCATATAAGGCTGCCGGCCTTAATCCAATTGATGCACTTCGATATGAGTAATATTCAAATATCTTCAGTCGTGTCAAATGGAGCTAATAACAGGAACTCCTGATAATTTTTGCTTTTCCTGATAAATCCTTTTCTAAGAAGTTTTCTAATAAAAGCTGTCTCTCTAAATACATAAACAACCAGCGTAGTATCAGGATATTTCTCTTTAATTTCACTTAACAAGGCAAATTTTTCACGTTGATTCCCATATATATAGTGTACAAAGATAAAATTATTTCGACATCTGTAAATCAACCCTCCCCTGGAAAATTGGACATAGAAAAGACCATCAAACCCAAAATCTGAAATGTTGGTTATTGGAAGAATCTGTTTTCCAGGTGAGAAAAAATAACTTTCTTTAAATTTTCTGGGTTTCTTGGGAGATTTTTTTACACCGATGACATGATTGAAGCGAGGTTTTTTAGACGCTTCAAGCTTTAGTTCCTGTGACGCGGGCAAAATAACCCGGCAAACCCAACCTGCCTTCTTATGAGTTTTCAGTAATGAGGCAGATTTTTTATAAGATACTGTAATTTCTTTCTTCATACTTTAATATCAATTTTGTATTATTTTCATATAACAATTATTTCAGCTCAAATTTACCATTGTAAATATCAATATCTTTTCTAATGTTGAATCGAATCGTATTTCCCGTGATCAGATCATCACTTTTCCATGTGTTTTTTAATTCCTTTGAACCTTCGTAAACGAATTTAAGATCGATTTCTTTATCTATTTCAGCAGGAATAAAAAAATACAAATTCCCTCTGACGGTATATCTTAGAGCTTCAGGAATTTCGAGAACACCATCAGCAGAATTCAATAATTTTACAGGCTTGGAATTAATATAAGCTTTTGTATACTTTTGATAACATTTTTTCAATTCCACCTGTTCCAAGAAACCAATTCCCTTAAATCCATACTTGACTGTCTTTTTAGTATAAAATATTTTTAATTCATTGTTTTCATTTTCAAGCGGTATGGAAACGTATCTTTCATAATCATATCCACAGCATAGAAATTTCAACTTGTATTCCCCTTCTTCCAGATTTTCTAAAACAAATCTCTTATTTGCTACAGGGCTGTAAACCATTTCTTCCCCATTGAGTTTTGTACAGCCATTTAAATATACCCTTACAGCAACAGGTAATGGAGTCTTTTCATTATGAAGGAATCGTATATACAATTTATGTTCACCATCGGTAACTAAATTTTCCTTATCAATCTCAACCATTGCTGTTGGATTCCACTTTAAAATTTCCTTTTCTATTTCGTCACCTTTCATTACAGAACCACTTTTATTCATTGTAAAACCTTTGATTTGAACACCTTCTCCAGCGTTAAGAAACAACGGTTTTCCACCAGGTAATATGGGCGACACCACTTTATCATTAACTTTTTTCTGAACTTTAACAAGTCCTTCAAAAACATTCAGGTTTGTTATTTTTTTTTCTTCGAGATACTCGACCTCAAATTTAGTTCCTTCAATCCCTGCAACAGAATTATATGTTTCAACCTTAAACCCATGATGCGATTTTCCGCTTCCAGAAAAAAATAATCTGCCAAGACGAAGAAAAATACTACTTTTTTTTGGTTTGTTTTTTACAGCTTTTAACTTTATTTTTGATCCGGGTTTAATAATTATCTGAGGATTATCATCATACACATCAAGAACCAGCTCTGCTTTCACACCAGCGTCCGTTGAGATTTCATCATCAAATTTCACTTTATCTTTTTCCTTTAGCTCAACTTTCTTACTGTTTCTCACACAGGAAATTTTACCTGGCCCGGTCTTAGTCAATACATATCCGACCTCTTGTGCTATACAGGTCACTGTTAAAATGGCTAATAATAAAACTGAAAAAGAGATTCGTTTCATTTCATTTCTCCTGAAATTTTATATAGTTATATGATTATACATTAATTCTAACAATAGAGGTCAAAATTATTGGATTCATAATAATAAAAAGCATAATTACCATTGAGAACACAGAGAACAGCACAATAATATTAATTAAAAATTTTTAATACTTTAAACTGTAGGGGCAGGTTGGGTGGACAAATTAATAGTTCCAGTTCCAATAATGATGTACAAGAATTAAAAGCTGAAATATATATTTTGAAATCATAGGACGACATGTGTGTCATAATCTATTCGTCATCTTCGGGATTGACCCGGAGATCTATTTAGCAATTGGAATAGATTGCCCGGGGGCCGCCTTCGAATCAAGTCGGGTAATGACCGCAATAACAAGACTTTTTAAATTTACCTTTTCGTATCTTTTTTTATTACCTTTGTGTTCTTCGCGGTAAAATTTTGTATTTTTTTAATTGCGACACAGTCTCTTGCGGCTGTCCAAAATCTAGACAAAAAAAGATGGAAGGCAATCACTCGCCTTCCACCTTTTATATTTATTTTTATTCTTTTTTAATCTAAATCTTACCTACCAGTGAAAACCACCTTATCTAGTACAAGCATTCTTTCATCTTCAAGTGTTCCGCCACCACCATCGTAATAAACTTTCAGATAGTAGAATTCATTATCAGGAAGAACAATGTTTGTATAAGTAGTATTTTTTATTTGTGGTGTAGCAACGGCTGCGTCATATCCAAGTATTGACAGATTGGTTATAGGAGATGATCCAAGCTGACCATAATTATTGGTATTATCTGTACCAGCCTGATCATAAAGATTGGCACTGTAATTTCCACGAGTCTGACCAGTTTCATAGTATATTGTCACATCATAGTTTCCAGCAGGAAGAGTAATCATGGCAATCGTGAAATTATGTGTGGTCAAAGCAGTTTCCGTTGCATTTCCAGGACCATAGTACAGTGCCCAGCCTCCGCCATAGTCTGCACCAGGAATTGCTCTGAATATTACATTTGAAGTACTTCCATTGGTATTGTTTACATTTGGAGAAGTCTCAGCTGGTATCAAAGAACCATTTTCAGCTTCAAATACATATTCCGCTCTTTGTGCAATACCCTTTACATAATATGAGAATTCACTCTCACTATAAGTATTTACTCCAGTAATCCTATAGTAATAAGTTACTGATTGAACAACATTTGTATCGCCATATATTCTCTCAGTACCATCGTCTGGGACTGAACCCAGCCTGTAATATGGGCCTTCAGCTTTCACTGCCCTGTAGACATAGTAACTCTGGCAGTCGGTACTTGAAGCATAAACATCGTTCCATTTAAGTACAACAGTAGTATCTGATGATGCATTGTTATCTACTCTAAAATTAAGTGTTGTATGGTTCATAGAAGGTCCAGTTGCATTCTGATAACCTGCTCCTGAAAGATCGCTCTCATTTCCATAGATATCAACTGCACTGAGCTTATAATAAAACTTCGTCGTAGACGCATCAACATAACTCAGTGAAGTAGATCCGGAAGTTCCAAGCATTGTATATACACCAGAATAGGAATCACTTCTGAATACTTTATAAAGTTGATGATCATTATATGCAGTACCATCACTATTGTAGGATGGAGAATCCCAGTTTACTGTCCATGTTACAGTTCCATTTGCATTATTTACTGCTGTTACAGTTCCAACGTGTGGTGGATTTGGTACATTTACCGCATTTTTATATTCTGTTTCATTCTGAGGTTTTGGCGGTTCAGTCAACACTACTGAGATCGGGTTGGAAAAAGCACTTTTAGCTCCTCGACGATCAACAGCACGAATCCAGTAATTATAAGTCTGTCCATTTTCAATGAACTTATCCGAATAAGATGTCTGCTGTGGATCAAGGATCGCGAGCGGAATCTCAGGTGTATCATTACCACTGTTTCTGAATAATTCATATCCATAAAGGTTACCATCAATAGCAGTTCCATCTTCATAAGATGTTACAGGAGCCCAGAAAATTGTTACTTCGTTGATTCCTGGAACCCAGTAAAAACTCTGAGGTGGCATTGGTCTTTCAGATAATGTAACCTGGATTTTTACCAGTTGAGGTGAACTTGCTTCACTTTCTCTTAAAAAAGTATCAAAAGAAATAAGTCTGTATGAATATTCTTTTCCTTCAATTAAATTAGTATCTGTATCAATATAAAACTCATCACTTCCACCAGTTCTGGTTTCAACGAGATATGTTGCAATCAGATTTCCAGTTGTATCTGCTTTAAGGATTTTGTAGCCAGCAATATTATGCTTCTCTCTTTTATCCTTATTAGTTGTCACCTTATTCCATTTAAGAGTGACCTTATATCTGTCCTGCCATATGTTTTCGACATCATATGGTATAGTTTTCCATGTAGCAGCTGCTGGCGGTAATCCGTCATCACGTAAACTTGAACTCAACAAAGGATCATTTCCTTCACCACATCCATAAATTAAAAATGAAACTACTCCAACAAGAGCAAAAATGGTAATTATTCTACCTAGCATCAATAAGCCTCCACATTTTTTAAAATTCATTATATTTATCGGTTACAAGAACAAAAAGAGTAACTATTTTTTTACTATCATCTTAAACTTCTTTTTATCACTGTCTTTTGTGATTTTGTAATTGTATCCGCTCATTTCTTTCATATCATACTGTTTTCCTGCATTGCCAATTGCACCATCTACATCAGTCAGAGTAATCTCATATGCTGAGGGAATCTGATCAAATTCCCACCAGATATAATATGTTTCACCTGAAAATAAATTAAAATCCTGATAAAAAGTCCATGTTTCTTCAGTAAAATTTGTATTCTTTGTATCCCTTTCAAAAAAAATCGCTTCACCTTCATGGACAAAATAAATCTCGAAATAGCTTCCAAAAGGTGGTAATGGCGGACGTTCCATATCATAATCGCCATTAGCATCATTATCAGAATTAGCATCTTCATTCACTCCACCAATAGCCGCTAAAGTCCTTCCAGAATCTAAATTTACACCTGCAACCTGTATTGTCCATTCTTCATCAATTTTTACAATCTCCGGAAGATCAAGTTCATAAGGTACATCAGCATATTCACTTAAAAGCTTATCAGTATCTTTTAAAGTATTGAATGTTATTTTATAGTCAACCGTTGAATCAATATCAGCATTTAAATTTATAATCAGTTCCCTACTGTTATTAATGCTGGTGCTGGAAATATTCACGGCAGGATCAAAAACAATCCCACTGCTGTCAATCGTTGAAGTATCTATATCCTTATTGAATATAATACTTAATGTTTTAAGGTCTACCAATACTAGATTTACAATATTAAAAATACTGGATTTAACAATCGTATATGTCCCATTTCCTGTTGCAGTAAATATAATCTGGTTTGATTCCTGAACAGATACTATATTTACTCCATCTTTAAAAACTTTCATAACATCACCGCTTGAAATACTATTCAATATTTCTACTGGAGGATAATAATATACGGTCGCATTAAAATTAGTCTGTGGGGTACAGTTTAGAACTAATGATTCTATCAGATTTCCTGTGTTTTCGTGATTGTTTGAAGAAACTGATATAGAATTTGTTCCATTAAAGGCTTTTGGATCATAATCAATTCTTGATGCTAATCTACTTCCTTTATAATGTAATATATGACCGGCTTCCTCATTAACAGTATGTGTGCTTATGAATTCTTCAACATTATCACCATCATTTAAGCAACCAATTTGCGGAATCACAAGCAGTATCAGTAAAATAAAAACAATAATTTTTTGAATATTCATAAAAAATTCCTCAATACATTGATCAAACAATTGCTTGATTCTGATATTAATAATACTTCCTGAGCTGAGCGATTGTTTGGAATTCAGATGTTTTCAAACAATTGCTCAACTCATATACTTATTCTGTTATCGGTTAATGACTGAGTTTTGCTTATTATTTATTTAGAGTCCATGTGAACAACTCAAAATATTCTGGAAACCTGGATGATAGAATACTTTTGAATAATATTATTTCTTTTACAGATATTGTGATTCCATTCAATTTTGCTTCTAATTCATCTTTAAGTTCTTCAAGAAATTTCTCATTACACAATTGCTTCACTCTCATAATAGTCAGATGTGGAACACTTTTTCTTGTTTCAGATTCAATTGCAATTCTTTTTAATGACTTATTAATTTTTTTTGAAAGACCTGTAAAATTTTCCTTTCCAATTCCAAAACCTGCCCATAAAACACGAGGTTTAAATCTTGTTGGAAAAAATCCACATTTATCAAATTTCATTTCAAAGGCATTTACACTATGTAGTTCATCATTTAGAACATCACATATTAAATGTTTATTATCAAATTCGCCTATAAACTTCAAGGTCAGATGTAAATTTTCAAACTCTACACTCTTTACATTTCCAATCTTTTTTAATTTGAAATTGGCGAGAGTTTCACGAATTATATTTTTGATATCTTGTGGAATTGGTATTGCTATAAATAATCTCATAATAAATACTAAACACCAAGATAGATGGGGTCACATAGAACTTTTGTGAACTTGAAATTCAAGTTCATGAAAGTTGCTTTGACCCCTGCACCAGATAAGTTGTTTCCACCAAATATTGTATCGAAGTATTTTCTTTAATCAGATGTTAAATTGATTTGTAGACCAGGGGTTATTATTCCGGCTCTGACAATAATATTTTTAGCAGAAGTATTAATTTCATAACCATTTGAAATAATCATAAGATCATAAGATCCAGGCGGAAGATAAGCAAGAACAAAAGAACCATCACTTCTTATAATAGAAGCACTGACTCGTTCTCCGTCATTATTATAAGCTTCCACTTTAGCCAATGAATCGGCAGGATATACTTTTCCAGAAATCGATCCAGCCTTTGATTTTTCTGTAACCCTGATTACCGGAGTAAAAGTATATGTACCATTGTTTTCAGTCACAGAACGTTCCACATCAAGATCCATAACAACATCAATATCTGTAGTTTCAGTAACTTCAAAATTATAATTCAAAAATACACCTTCTGTGAAATTCTCAGAAATTTCCATTTCATGAATCACTGAATTCTCCACCAGTTCCGCTTCAATAAACTTAATTTTAAATTGTGAATATATACCAGGTTCCATCTGTTTATTTCCAAGCATATACATAATTCCATTCCTATAATCCATAATATTGAACATCGGAACGTCTGATTTCAGTTGTACCCATTCTTCTACTTCACCAGTTAAAATCTTTTTTACAGATACTTCTGATATTTTAACATTTAATCTCTGTACATTCTGAAGAGGGACATCTGTCATCGACACTGTCAACACTCCTGATCCAGTAGATGTTTTCAAAGACATATCAGTATCTGAAGTAAGACATCCAGTAATAAAAGGCAGCATCATTAAAAGTAAATAAGTCATTATTCTTTTTTTAGTCATTAAAATATTCCTCCATTGATTAACACAATTTTATATATTTGTTATCGGCTACAACATTCTTTTTTTTTAATAATTACTAAATTTATTGCGTAGCATTGTTATTTTCCTATATCATTGATATAGATTCTTTTATTAACATTTTTAATGATTACAACCGATTACTGGATACAAATACTGAATTATTGGAATTAACATTTTGGAGAAAAACCCGTCAGAAAACAGACTTAAAGAGATGTTGCAATCAGGCAGCGTTGAAGAAATTCTTAAGGCTCTGGATATATTGTACAACAAATATTGCGCTCCACTAATTCCTGTAATAACTGAACATACAGAGCATGAGGATCAACTGATAAAATCGGCAGCAAAAAAAATCCTGAAAAAATATGAGCTCATTTCTAAAAAAGTTATGAATGAAAAGGAATTTTCTTTCGAATCAATTGAAGATTTTATTAAAGAATTCAGTACAGTTAACAATCCAGCACTTAAAGCAAAGATCATAAAATCTTTGAACCATTATCGAATTAAGCCTAGTGATGTAAACCTTCAGGACGACCTTTTGGAACTTTATCTTGATGAAACTGATAGAAGCATTTCAAGCAGCTTTGCAAAAATTCTTTTCAAATGGTTTGACAAAAAAATTACTACAACCCTATTAAACGCTATCCAGAAAAAAAATAAAAATCATCTTATCAATGCCATTATAGGTCTTATGAAGTTTGATACTCCTCGTGGAGTTGAAAAAGTAGTTGATCTGTACGAGTTTTTGGGTGATGTTGAATTTGTCTATTTTGCTTCAATCTATCTTTGGGAGTATTCAAAACTTATCGTGATTGCAAAATTGAAATCACTTGTTCAGGGATCTGAAAAAGATAAAATCCTAGCTGCAAAAATCTGTACTGTCCTATCTCATCACCGGTTACAGGGAATAATACAACTCATGATTGAAGACCCGTCTCAAAAGGTCAGAATCAAAGCTGCTGCTGCACTTCAAAGATTGGAAAAAAAAACTGGTCAACAAAAAACTATACATAAAAAAACTCAGCATCTGTCCGAGAACTTTTATACACGATTCACAAAAATTCTAACTGAGGGTAATGATTTTCATGAAAAACTCATGATAATGAATATTCTGGATAATCTGGGTCATAAAGAATTTCTGCCAATTGTAGAACAGGAGTTAAAGTGGGAAACAAATCTTTTCTTAATCTCCTCATATGTAAAATTTCTTGGAAAACATGGTAATAATAACTATCTGGATATGCTTATACCTTATCTGGAATATGAGGATTCAAGAGTTGTCGCAAACTGCCTTGAAGGTCTTTCATACAGTCGTCCAGAAAAACGACTGATCAATATTTTTCTTAAATATATTACTAACAAACATCACAGGATATCATCACATGCTGCTCTAGCCCTATGGAAGGCAAAAGAAAAAGAAATAGTTTGTGAATATCTTGAAAAATCTATAAAAAGTGACCAGCTTTGGAAACGTAAAGCAGCATTACATACCATTGATCATATCATGTCACCTGAATTAAAAAAGTTTGTTATTGCTTTAAGAAACGATAGTAATGGTGAAATCAGTGCTCAATCAGGGTTGTTACTGAATATGCTTAAAGATAAAGAAACTGAAGATAATGTAGCTCCCGAACAGATCATCGATCATATTCTTGAGACTGGAAAAATACCTGAACATATAATCCAGGCAAAATATGAAATTATCAAAAGTAACACCACAACACTTGATGAGAAAATCAGTGCAGTACAGAAACTTTCATTTATAGCTTCTGATGCAAATTATAAAGATCTTTACCAATTCTATCTCAATGCAGTTGATACAAAACTCGTAGCTGCTCTGGTACGAACTATTGGAATGACATTCTCCGGTGGAAAGCAATTCCTGCTTGATATTCTACGTGATAGTTTTGAACCCCGGATCCTCGCAAACGCTCTTGAAACATTGTTTTTCCATGATTACAAGGATTGCCTTACAGAAATTTTTCCTTTTCTATACCATGAAAACCCCAAAATTATTTCCATCACCACTGGTCTTCTTTATAAGATAATGCCAGAGGAGATTTTTGAAAAACTTGTAAAAATGACTGAATCTTCTAATGTCAAAGTCAGAAAATCTGCACTTTTTGGGTTGAATAGAATAAGAACACCCAAAAGTTATATTCTAATTCAAAAGTTCCTGTTAGATGAAGATATGGATATTGCGATAGCATCTAGTGATATCCTGGCAAAATTTGAAACAGATAAGGAATTTTTAGCTTGTCTTCAAGAAGAAAAATCAAATACCGTAGAATTAATTGGAAAGCGCCATTCTCCTGAAGAATCAAATAAAGAAGAAATTGTAAAACCGATTGAAAAACCAATAGAAAAAATTGAAATAAAAGAAGAAGAAAAAAAAGTCGATTCTTTTGATGAAATTCTTGCAGGAATTCAAAGCACTCCTCTAAACCTTCTTGACCAGTATTTTGAAATGAAATTAAATCCAAAAATTACAGAAAAAAATATAATCAAAGTTTTAAAAATTGCTAAAAACACTGATCAGACTGAAATAAGTATACCGCTAAATCTTTCACTTGCAAAATTTCTTAATAGAGAAGAAGTTCAAAATTATTTTGAAACATCTCTTTGTTCAAATGATGTTTCAATCAAATTAGCTGGAATTTCAGGATTACAAAATGCAATATCAAATAAACTTCTTCTTTTTGATACTCTGCTAAATCTACTTACTGATGAAAACGGCGAAATCAGTGACTGTGCTTTTAAAACTCTGTTAAGTAACAACGGTTATCGGACAAAGTTTTTTAGCCTTATTAATTCAGCCGATCCTGTAGTAGAAATATATACCGATTATATTTTCAAAAAATGCCCGGAAATTTCAAATTCTATAAAATCAGAACTAAAAAAAGAAGATCCAGAAAAAGCTACTGTACCAAAAGAGAAAACTAAAAAGAAAATTATTGGAAGTTCAGTCCAAAAAAATAGAAAATCAGTTTCCAGTCAGACAGAAAAAACTAAACCTAAACAGAATGCATGGGGAAAAAACAGTACAGAAACAAAAAAAACCTCTGAGCCAGATAAGCCCGATTTCGATATAAAAAAAATAGCAATCCCTGTAATTTCTATTCTGGTTATCATCATTGTTGGATACGGAGGATTTTATATCTATGATGAGTTTATTAAAAGCCCAGTAGCAGACCAAAGGGACATTCGAAACTCTGGCGCAACATCTTCTTCACAGAACGATGATAATAAAAACCATCCCGAAATAAAAAGTGACCTCAAGAATATTCTGATTAACTGGAAAAAAATTGCAGATAATCCGGAATTTGATAAAACCCAGATAATAGAAAATCTAATATCTGCTGTAAACAGTGTTTCAAAGAATTATAAGAGAAAAGAATTTTATAAGGTAAAAAAGTTATTAGAAGAAAAAAAGGTATCAACTGCAAAAAAACAAATGATTAAAACACTTAAATTAATTAGTAAAGGTTATGTTTTATGGAATCATAAAAAAAATGAATGGATTTCTCAAAAGGAAGCAAATAAGCGTTGGTCACAAGTTATAGACGATTAAAAAATATTTAATACCTAGTCTGAGCAATTGTTTGGAATTCTGATATCTTTAGGTAATAAGCTTTTTTTTAAACATAACCCGAATATTTCATCGTTTTTGGTGTTATTTTTCCAAAACCATTGTGTGATGTACTATTAAGCTATATAATTTACAATATTACACTTTGTATTTTTTACAATCCCAACCCGGATGTTACATGAGATGATATTTGGGATTTTCAAGTCAGGATATACCGAGTCGCACTTTTGTGCGTCGCAGGTATATCCTGATGCAGAAAATTTCAAAGATCGCTCATGTAACATCCGGGTTAATTCTATCTGTTATTGCCTGAATTCAGGATTATAATTTAATTTTTTCAATTCTGCTATAATCTTTTCCAAAGTATTGCCAGATATTTTTTCATTTCCAAGCTTATTCTGAGTTGATTTATCATAATCAGCCTTCTCTTTCAATGCAACAACATCATCAGCATTCAGCACTCCATCTTTATTGATATCATAATCAGCACGATACAATATATCCAACACTTTTGCATCTTTATCATCTATTTTTCCATCATTATTCATATCAGCAAATTTTTCAAAGGCTACTTTATCAAGTTCTCCTGATTTCAAAAATAAACCATGCTTATTACAGCCTTTTCCACTAAGTTTAATTTTCACCAGTCTTTCACCGTTTGGTAACAAGTACCAGGTCGCCATCTCAGAATCAACTGAATCAAGTTCTCCATTATCATTTAAATCTCCCTTGACAGGCTTCCCAACAGGTGTTTTAGTTATTTCCACCTCCGCAACATCCGGATTATCCTGAACTTCGATCATCCTTTCAACAGTTTCAACAGCAATGTTTTCAATCCTCGATGGCATCATCATTCCAAGCCAGTTTTCCTGTTCTGTTATACTTTTAGGAACTTCAGGAATAAAGTCAGAACCACAAACAGTGTATTCTCCTGCCTTAAGATTCACTTTATTCTTTTCCGCGCTTCTTCCCTCAACATAAACCTTTCCTTCAAAAACTGATACTTTCGTCTTTCCCCCAATATTTGTAACAGAAAGCTGTGTCCCTTCAATACCTGCTATTGCATTTGATGTAATAATTCTAAATCCCCTGTGGTCTTTTCCGTTTCCTTTAAAAAAAAGCTTTCCAAAAAAACTGAAAACTCCACCTTTTTTATTTTTCTTCTTCTCAAACTGGATCTTCGTATTTGATTTCATCACAAAAAGTGGATTATCTTCATAATGATCAAGAATTATCTTTACCATTACGTCTTTTGTTATCAGAATATCTCCAAAATAGACCACAGCATTTTTTTCCAATTTCTTGCCATTTACAGCTTTCGCATCATCAAGCCTCAACACAGATCCATCTTTATTCCCCATTACAGACATGATATACCCTGCTCGCTGTGCTGCATAAACATTGACACCGATAAATACAATTATTAAAAGTATTAGCACTAAAATCCTTTTCATTTTATCTCTATCCTTTCTATAAATATAGAATTATTGACCTATTATCATTAAATTTTAACATTGAAAATAAATTTATGTATAGTTTTAATCCTGTAATTTATTATATAAATTTAATTATTTCTTTTTAAATTTCCAAGTTCCATAATTTTTTTTGTACATAAATTCTTCATTTTTCTGGATTTCGAATGCACTAGAAGCAAACCGTAATGAAATTTTGATTTTTTTACATTACCATTCTTTTTATAATCTTCTGCAAGTGCATGCCTCAATTCATTGATATCAGGTTGTCTTTTAAGCGCTTCTTCATAAGCTTCAAAAGCAGCTGCATTATTCCCCATGTTCATATAAATATCTCCAATACCAAGATAAGGTGCTGCTTCAAAAGGAATTTCATGTGCTATTTTTTTTAATTCTATAATACCCTCAGAATACTTATTATTCTTCAATAATTTTCTAACTTCCAAAAAACGCTTATCTTTATCAAAGTCCTTCACATTAGACTGTGATTCCAATTTCTCTATCATATTATTTTTTCCAGTATTACGTTTCCTGAACAAAAAACTGTGGAGTTCTGTTAATACCATATTTTCTGGAAGAATATCTGTAATAGGAAAATAATGTATATTATTTTCTAAAATCCCATTCAAACCAGATGCAAGCAGAGAAATTTCAGGGGACTCCCATTTTTTTCCAAGTATTTCTATAGCCTTTTCTTTCTTATCATAAATTGCATATGCAAAAGCTACAAAAATGCTCGTTCGTTCATCAGAATTTTTTTTCTTATAATCTGAAATATATCTATATGTTAATTTTTTCAAAACCTTTCTATTAAAAAACTGTGTAACAAGGGGATTGTAAAGAAATGCTTTAAAATAATCTACAATATTTTTTGAAAAGCCATTCTGCTCAATAGAATTGATATAATCTTTTGAAAATACTGGTTTTGAAATAAAAACAACTGATTTAGTTAGTAAGATTTTTTCATTCAAACTGTTGTATTGATAAAGTATTTTTTTAAGTGCTTTTTTATACTTTTTACCAAATAATGAAAATTTAATAATATTCTCAGCCTCATAACTCCTATGTTGATACAATGCAACCATAAAATATATCAGATGTCTGTTTCTATTATTTTTCATATCAAATGTTTTTGCCCAAATCTTTTTTATTAGATCAGGATTCAGATAGAAGAAGGGCAGAGGATTGCTCAACATTAACTTTACAAGTTTTTTTATTCGAGTACCATCTTCAGCATAGCTGCATATTCCAAGAATTTTTACATTGGAGATTATTTCAAGTGATGTCCTGAAAAAAGATATATTCAGCTTTTTAATTTTTGAAATGTAATTTTTCAAAAAATCAATGGAAAGTCTAGACAGAAATCCCACATTTTTTTTATCCTGCTCAGGAGTCATTTTGTTACTATAAAGCGTATAAAGTTTAAAATACAGGGTAAAACCTTCCTTTTCTTTTCCAGATAAAATACATTCAGAAGCTTTTTCAAGCATTTTATCAAAACCTAATTCCCCTGAACTGATCAATTCTTCTGTTTTTGTTTGCAATTTTTCCTTTTTAGAATAAATAAATGAATAAAATGATGAAATGAAAAAAACAAGCAAAACTCCGGTGACAGTTGCTGAAATTAAAAGTATTGAAAACGGAATTTTTTCTTCTTTTTCAGTTTCTTCTTCTATTGGTTCATCGCATATCTCATGTAGATTGAAGCTGATAAAACCACTTTTCTTCTCATTTACCAATAAGGCAGAACTTAAATTTTCTTTTCCCTTAGAAAGTAGTTTCTCTTTCCAGCCAATTTCCTTATGTATGATCTTCTTTATGAAATATCTGATTCTTACATTTTTATGTTTTAGAAGAGAATCCAGATAATCACGATATTCAGGATCTTTATTCATTGAAAGTTGTAATATTGCTTCAAATTTATCCTCAAGAGGCATTTGATCACTTGATATAATGTTTTTCAGGTTTTCTAGAGAGGACGACATAAATTAAATTATACCATTTATAAATACCCTTTACAAATACAGATTCTTATTGAAATCAATTGATGGATTATATGAAAACTTAACAAAATTTAACTGCATATGGTAAAATACAATTGTATCTAAATTGAGCTCAGATAGATAACCATAATGATTTATCTTGGAGAAATATATGAGAAACATTATATTTAAAATCACTTTTTTTTTGATAATTTTTATTTTATTAAGTAATTCCTTTATTTTTTCACAAAATAATTCTCTTTTGGATTGGTTAGGGATTGATAGCGATGGTTTATGGGTCTGTCCACAATGCGGGGCACGTAGACCTCCATTTTTCAAATCAACCCATTTGGCATCCTGTCCTGGAAAACCTTCTGGTAGTCAACCTAATACTGGAAATCCTCAACCAAGTACGGTAACTACACAGCCAAATAGTATGCCTACAAAGCCCAACAGTGTACCTACACAGTCAAATTCTGTAAGCTGGTCTATCCAGGCAACGCCATCTCCAGTTGACAGCTATAAAGTAGTAGTAACAGCCCCTTTTACTGTAACCTGGAATAAGATCAAAGCATTTTCAGGAACAGAAATAAAGCTATATGATAAATACACCGGTTTCCACCAATATGTAACGAAGTGGACATTTCTTTTACCGCCTGCAAAAGGCGATTCAATAACCTTCAAATTTCAAGGTGAAAAACCAAATGATATTCCTGTTTCCAATTTAACTGGGCCAACACCATCTAAACAGAAAATCTGGATCTCTAAAACTTTTCCTATAGCGATTAAAGCAACGATTCCAGTTCCCTCCGTTGGAAGTGCAAGCTATGATGCAATTACTCCCCCAGATATTGTACCTGAAGATTTAAAATGCGCCTGGACTGTTGATAATCCTTCTGATATTTTACTGAAACTTGATACCGATTTGAATTTTAGGTGGTCCTTTCCAAATCCAAAAGGAGCACCAGTTATTAGAAGCGGAAAAATAAAAGTTGATAAAAATACAACTGCTAAAGCTCTAAGTTCCAGACTCCGTACCACTCATATATTTAAGGATGCCGGAATTTTCAATATAGATCTGAATCTCAAATTTATTGAAGTAATTCAAAATGGCGATGTAATCGAATATTTACCGAGAGACTATAATTATTCAAAAACTATTGTTGTAGTTGAACATATCCCGGAATACATTGGAAATATTCACGCTACTATTAATCCACCAAAAATCGTCACGGAAGATGTTGAGAGCCATTTTCAGTTCAGTACAATGTTCTCATTTACCAGATTGCTTCCAGATAATGCATTAAAAATTGTTGATAGATTTGAAGGAATTGAACCCGGGACCATTATGTATTGTATAGATTGGGGTGATGGAAGCAAAAGTCCTTTAATGGATTATCCTGGAACTGACAGAACTACAATAGGAACAAATCCCTCTCCATCTGTAAAACACCTGAAGATTGAAGGTATTACTCATAAATACCTGAATCCTGGAAATTATACAATTCGATTAAATGTAACATATTCTGAAAAACATTATGAGAAATATCCTATCGTAAGTGATACTGGTCAAATTATAGGATATGATCATAAAATATTGGGTCCTTTTACTCACATCGCTACAAAAAAAATCACCGTTTGGGATCAAACACCACCAGTAATAGTTAATGGAAGTTTTTCTGATCTGGATGCAACCAGCGGCGATCCACTTGAAATCATATTTGAAGTATCAGACAATCATCCGACCGAACCAATTAGTTCCGCTAGAATTCACTATATGTTCTATTCTGCGCAGTGGAAAGGAAATGATACTCCAGAGGAATGGAAAACAATAGATGCAAAAATCGAATCTATCGGAAACAATATCTGGTCAGTCTCTGGACAAGTTCATATCCCAGCAGATTTTGCGACTAAAAATTTTGATCTTAATCCCCTCAAAGATATGAAAACTTTAAGATATAGTGCAGAAATCACTGATGGCTCAGGACTTGTCAACATGGGAGATTCAGATATAATCGATAATCATGATTTTAACAACAAGTATAATGCAAATGGAGTAGATTACGGTGTAATCACCGTTACTGATAATGATCCACCAAACATTACCGTTGTATTAAACTGCAAACAGGATAAGAGAATATTCACTTTTGAAGCCGTCGATGGTGAATACGATTTCATAGCTGACCCACCTGTTCATGGTAAAGTAAAAAAATGTCATTCTTCCAGTCACGGAAGCAGTGCCTGCGAAATGATTACTCTGACTGAAGATCCTGTTTCTGGAAAAAACCCTTCTACAATTATACCTATAGAATACGTCTCTGATGACTACAATTTAAGAGAAGATACTCGTATAAAACTTCATTGGACTGTCAATGACATTGTCGACGGACCTTTATCATTAAAATCAGAAAAACTGACCTTGAATGATAATAATATAGTATTTACTACATCAGGAATTCATAAAGTAGATTTTTATGCATTTGATAACAAAAATCCTGATGGCACTTCAAACGGTCGTAAACTCCTGATTGATCTTAATATTCAGAAACTATTGATGTCTCGAAAAGAATTGGGCAATAAATAGAACTATTATTTCTCCTTTGGAATAAAAATAAGAGAAAATAATTTTGAAAGTATCGGATAGCAGACAAGTGCAATGACTATTCCATTCAATGGTGCAATCCCCGGCAAATAATAGGCTCCTGTTGCTGCGATAACATAGGAAATTATACCAGCCCAATTTATCTTTTGAAATTTTATAGTCTGAAAAGAAGGATAGTTACCTTTATGGATAAACCAAAAGTCAGCCATCATAAGCCCGCCTAGCGGAGGAATAAAAGTTCCAAGTAAAATAAGATATGGTACCAGGAAATTATGTACTCCAAAAAGTGCCATCAATGTTCCGATTCCAGCACCTATAATTGTAACAAGTTTTCTCCTGCCTGTTCTAAACATATTACAACCGGCAACAGAAAAATTGTATATAGTATTATCCTGAGTTGTCCAGATATTTAGAAAAACCAGTAATACACCCCAGATGATAATTCCCTGCTTTGAAAAGACATCAACTATTTTTTCGGTACCGTAGACCATTGCACCCAATGCACCTGAAACAATCATAAGTCCGTTACCAATAAAAAATGCAGTTAAACTTGATCCAACAGCAATACTTTTGGATTTTGCAAACCGAATCCAGTTTGTAGCCTGAGTACCACCACTTACAAAAGTACCAAACACAAGTGTCAACGCAGCACTTATTGTCATCGTTTTTGAAGGTACTATCTTAATAAGACCTTCAATCCCATTTACGTGGCCAAATGCTTTATAAAGACTATAGCTCAATAGTATTGTCATAAGCGGAACCGAAATACTCGACAGTATTTCAAGACCTCTGTATCCGATATAAGCAGTCCAGCAGAAAGCAAATCCAAAAAATATCATCATCGGAATATTAAAACTTGATGATAACTTAAAATAGTTGATCACGATCTCTGCAATAGTCGCAGTTCCCCAAGCATACCAGCCTATCTGGGTAAACCCTAATAGAAAATCCGGGATCTTGCTTCCCCAGTCACCAAAACTGAATCTGCACAATAATGCTGTATTCAATCCACTCTTGAAAGCAACAAGTCCAAGAGCAGCAACATACAAACCTAACATAAGGTTCCCAAAAAATATTACCAGAACCAGATCTGGCCAGAACTTCATACTTACTCCAAGTTTACCCCCAGCCCATATAGTCGCTGAAAAAAACGTAAACCCGAAAAGAACTACCATATTCGACCAGAAACCTTTTCTATTCTCCATAGGTACTTCTGATAATGGAAAATCTTCTGTTGGCAAAGCCGGCTTTTTTATCTCAGTATTCATTACAACCACCTTTTTAAAATTTATAATTTAACTTTGAAAGCATTATACATCAAACATATAATTATGTGAACTCTGGCAAAGACAATACACATACGAAATTCTTGACAATATTTGTCCACTATATTAATATAGCTTAATATTTAAATTAATAATTCGCGGAGGAAACTATGGATATAATACGACTAGTTACTGCAACTGCACTGTTTGATGGCCATGATGTTTCGATTAATATATTCAGAAAACTTATGCAGAAAAAAGGAGCCGAAGTAATTCATCTCGGACATAATCGATCTGTATCAGAAATAATAAAAACTGCACTTGAAGAAAATGCAGATGCAATACTTATAAGCTCATATCAGGGAGGACACAACGAATTTTTCAGATTCCTGGTTGATTCCCTTAAAGAAAATGGAGCTGAAAATATTCTTGTTTTTGGTGGCGGCGGCGGAGTTATCATGCCTGATGAAATCAAAAAACTTGAAGATTATGGTGTTTCAAGACTTTATCATGCAAATGATGGTCAAAATATGGGTATAGATGGAATTGCAGATGACATCATCAATAGAATCTGTAGTGCAAAGGAAAATTATTCAAAACCTGAAAAAGAAAACCTTGAAAAATGCCTGGGAATAAATAACTGTAATACAAAAAAATACTGTATAGCAAAACAGATGACCTTTTTTGAAGATAATGTCAACGATGATAAAGTCCTTACTTCTTTAAGAAAGCATCACAAGAATAATAAAGATTCAAAGAGTCTGGTTATTGGAATTACAGGAACAGGTGGAAGTGGAAAAAGTTCTCTTATTGATGAATTGATCAATAGATTTATTGAAATATGCCCTGAAGTTAAAATTGCTGTACTTGCAGTTGATCCTACAAAAAGAAAGTCAGGCGGAGCACTTTTGGGTGATAGAATTCGATATAACAATATCTTCAATGACAGGGTTTTCTTCAGAAGTTTTGCAACACGGCATAGTTCATCAGAAATCAGTCTTGCAGTAACTGATTCTGTAAATATTCTAAAAAACTGTGGTTATGATATGATCTTTGTTGAGACTAGTGGAATTGGTCAGGGTGATAGTAAAGTCGTAGATATAAGTGATCTTTCAATCTATGTCATGACTTCTGAATTCGGGGCTCCATCACAGCTTGATAAAATAGATATGCTGGAAATTGCTGATTTCATTGTTATAAATAAATATGAAAAATCTGGTTCTGAAGATGCGCTCAGAGAAGTAACAATGAACTACGTAAGAGACAATAAAATTAAAATCTCCCATCGTGATTCAATACTTGATATTGAGCTTCCACTTTTTGCAACAAGCAGTAATCAATTTAATAATCCGGGTGTAAACAGACTTTTCAAAGCACTCCTTAAATCACTCAATGAAAAAACAGATTCTAAAATAGTTTACAGAGATAATCTTCTTGAAATCCTGCCAACTAAACGAGAATCTGATTTTGGACTTATTCCTAACAAACGTATAAATTATCTTGATGAAATCGTAAACATAATGGAAAAGTACGAAAATGATGCTGAAAAACAGGCTCAGCTTGCTTTGAAATGCCAGAGTCTTAAGGAAAGCATGAAAATGTTTGAAGATCACAGTATATTAGAATCAGAACTTGAAAAAAAGTATAATGCATCCTGGGATGACCTTTCGAAATTTACCAGAAGCTGTATTGAGAACTGGAATGAAAACAAGAAAAATTATAAAAAGGACTGCATAAATTATACTATTCAGAATAAGGAATTTAAAATTGACCTTAATTACAAATCACTTGCGGGTTCAAAAATTCCAAAAATTGCTTTCCCTCCTTATAAATCATGGTATGAAATTATTAAATTCTGCCACACGGAAAACCTTCCTGGATACTTCCCGTTTACTGCTGGTGTATTTCCATTTAAACGTACTACTGAAGATCCAAAACGTCAGTTTGCAGGCGAAGGAAGTCCTGCACAAACGAACCGCCGATTTCATTATCTTTGTGAAGGAGAAAAAGCAAAGAGATTGTCAGTTGCATTTGATGGAATCAGTCTCTATGCTGAAAATCCGCATGAAAATCCTGATATTTATGGGAAAATTGGTGAAAGCGGAGTCAGTATCTGTACAATTGACGATATGGATGTTCTTTTTAATGGCTTCGATCTTGTTGATCCATACACATCAGTTTCAATGACTATTAATGCACCTGCGCCAATTATGCTGGCAATGTATTTCATGGTTGCTGCAAAACGTGAAGAAAAAAAAGTAATCGAATCTGGAAAAACTCTTACTTCTGATGAAAAAAAAGAACTCATGATCAATACATTTAGAAATCTGAGGGGAACAGTTCAGGCTGATATTCTAAAAGAAGACCAGGGTCAGAATACCTGCATATTTTCAGTAGATTTTGCAATGAAACTGCTTGGAGATGTTCAGGAATATCTTTCAAAAACAAAAATCAACAAGTATTATTCTCTCAGTATAAGTGGATACCATATTGCAGAAGCAGGAGCAAATGCAATCACTCAACTGGCATTAACTCTTTCAAATGCCTTTACATATGTTGAGTATTTTCTGAGTCGTGGAATAGATATCAATTCTTTCGCTCCTAATCTTTCCTTCTTCTTCTCAAATGGAATGGAACCTGAATATTCAGTAATTGGACGAGTTGCCAGAAGAATATGGGCAGTAGCGCTGAAAGAAAGATACAACTGCAAAACAAAAGGTCAGAAACTGAAATACCATATTCAGACTTCTGGAAGATCACTGCATGCAAGAGAGATCGATTTTAACGATATCAGGACGACTTTACAGGCTCTGATTGCTTATTATGATAATTGTAACTCGCTTCATACTAATTCATACGATGAAGCAATAACAACTCCTACTGAAGAATCAGTAAGAAGATCTATGGCGATACAGCTTATCATAGCCAAGGAATACGGTCTTGCTAAAAATGAAAATCCTAATCAGGGTTCTTTTATCATTTCTGAATTGACTGATTTAGTAGAAGAAGCAGTCATGAAGGAATTCGGAAGAATATCACGCCGTGGCGGAGTTTTGGGAGCAATGGAGAAACAATATCAGAGATCAATAATTCAGGAAGAATCCCTTCTATACGAAGAATTGAAACATTCAGGAGAATATCCGGTCATTGGTATAAATACATTTCTAAACGAAAACGAAAAAGATTATTTCAAGGATATGGAAATAACCAGATGTGCACCCAAAGACAAAGATATACGTTTAAAAGAACTTGAAGAATTTATAGAAATGCATAAGGATGATTGTGGCGCTGCACTTGAAAAACTTAGAGAAACCGTTTTAAAAAATGAAAATATTTTCGAAGAACTATTAAATACAGTTCAGCATGCCTCACTTGGGCAGATAACAAAAATATTATACGAAACAGGCGGAAAATACAGACGTGGCATGTAAAAAATAAGAAAAAATAAGACATCGCGCAGAGATCACAGAGGACGCAGAGAAATAAAAAAAAGTTTATTTAAACACTGTAGGCACAGTCCCCTGTGCCTGTCCGTAACCAAAAATTAAAGGATAAAAAAATGATAAACGCTAATAGAATAGAAGAGTTAAATAAAGAACAGCTTATTGAATTATGCAAAATGTTTGCAAAAAACTGGATAGCACACGATGGATGCTGGTTTTTAGCACTTGAAAAAAAATATGATATGGATACCGCTATTGAAGTTGACATAGAAGCCTGGAGAAACTTTACTGTAATTGAAGCAAAAAAAATAATGCGATTCTTAGGTCTTGAGAAAAAATCCGGAGTTTCGGGTTTAAAACAAGCCCTTGCATTCAGGCTATACTCTTCCCTCAATGAAGACGAGATCATTGAAGAAAATGGAAATACAGTGCTTTATAAAGTAAAAACATGCAGAGTTCAGGCCGCAAGACGTAGAAAAAACTTATCTGATTTTCCTTGTAAACAGGTCGGGGTTGTTGAATATGGATATTTCGCAAAAACAATCGATGAAAGTTTTGAAACCGAATGTATCAGCTGTCCTCCTGAAATTACTGATAATGACTATTATTGCATCTGGAAGTTTACATTGAATCCAAATAATTGATCATCGTTTAATATTCTCAATGCTTACAATTACTTGGATTTTTTCTTTATCTTGATACACATCAGTTAAATTGAAATAATAATCCTTCTGTCTATAAATACCTTTTCTGATAATACCCATTTCCGGTTTTTTTATAACTTTATCAGGAATTTCAGAAGAACTGAGATAGTCGTCAAGTGGAAGTTCATACAATGATGACCATATCGGTTCACCATTTTTAGCATTACTCCAGGCATAAACCGCATATTCTTTATTGTTTGGCATCAGAAATCGAATACCTGTGAATTTTTTCAGTTCTATTTTTTTTTCATAAGGCATACCGACTTCAAATACCCTTTGAACAGGTCCTGCCATAATATTTGTTTTCGTTAAATTTCGATTTGAAAAAAGAAAAAATTTTGCCATTAAAACAAGGATTACAATAATCAACAAATCAGCAAAAATGATTCTGGATAATAATCGCTTCCTTTGCACTACAGATACTTCATCTTGTTTTGTTGAATGACCCACGGGGTGTTTATAGTAAAAAAGAATGCTTATAATAAATATTAGGATCAATAAATCGACAGGAAACAATAGTCCACCAAAACCTTGCAAAACAATTCTTGAAACAGGTAAAAAAAACATTAGAAAGGCATACTTTTTAAATGCTTTGGGTCCCATGTTAAAAAGAAGGTATCCTGCATAAACAAAACATCCAGTCCAGATGAAATCATTTAAATATGCAAACATCGTAGGTGAATGACGAAGGTGACCACAAATACAAACATGAGAAGAAGCACAGAAAATGAAAAACGGAATTCCAGCCAAGACAAATAATAAAATACTTTTAAGTTTTGACTGGCTCATTGGAACATTGGAATGCGATTCTTCAGTTTCTATTAAGCTTGCTTGACACTTGAAACAAATAGCCCTTTCAATTGTATTATGCGCTCCACAATGGGAACAAACTTTTGTATACATTTGTATTAAACCGTTTCTTCGCTGATTTTACATTTCATTTTATAACTCGATAACTGTTACGCCTGTTCCACCCTCACCTACACCACCAAGCCTGAATGACTTAATATCTTTAACATCACAAAGATACTCATTAACCGCCTGACGCAAAATACCGGACCCTTTGCCATGGATGATATAGATCAGATTGTATTTTGACAGCATTGCGCTTGAAAGATATCCAGAAAGTGCATCGATTGCTTCATCCACATTCATACCAATAAGAGAAATCTCACTTTTAACCTGAGGAACAGAATAATTAGTAAGAATACTCGGTTCCTTTTTTTTCGTTTTAAGTGCCTTAACAACATAATCCAGCTCATCTTTTTTCACTGTCCAGGTCATACCTTCTGAATCTATCTTGACCTTGTTACCAGTAATATCAATTATTTTTCCTGTAATACCATTGCTGCAACTTACTTCTACGCCACAAACGATATCCTCATCATGAATCTTTTTCTTTCTTATATAAGCTGGTTTTTTTTCAATCTTTTTCTCGATATCCCGGTCAATTTGATTTACTTTGTTCTGAATTCTTGAGAGATCGCTTTCAGAGTTTTTTCGGACACTTTTGAGCTGTTGTTTAATCTCGTCCTTGATCCCATTTAAATATTCTCTAAAATTTTTTATGAGGATATTCTTTTTTTCAAAAAGTTCCTTTCTTACTCTTTCAAGTTCTTTATCTTTTTTAGCCAGTTTAGTTTCAATCTTGATCCTGCTTACATTAGCAAGTTCAAGCTCGTTTTCAAGTATATTGCAATGATCCTCCATCTTTGAAAACAAGACTTCACTTTTCAGCTGAGACGAGTCGAGAAATGTTGCCGCCCTATCAATAATCTGCTCAGGAAGTCCGACTTTTTTCGCAATAAGAAAAGCATAGCTCTTCCCTGGAATTCCTTTAATTATTTTGAATTTTGGAGTCATGGTTGCCACATCAAAACTGACTGAATAATTCTCGATTTCATCAAAATCATAAGCCAGAGTTTTAAGATAATGGTAATGAGTAGTTAAAACTGCAGTTGAACCACTTTTAATAAATTCCTCAATAATAGATCTCGCAAGAGCTTCCCCCTGCCCTGGATCAGTTCCTTCACCAATTTCATCCAGAAGAATCAAGGTTTTATCATCCCCTGTTTCAAGTATTTCTTTAAGCCTTACAATATGTGAAGTAAAGCTTGAAAGGTTCTTTTCAATACTCTGTTCATCACCAATGGCTGAGTATACTTTTGTAAAATATGGAATCACACTGTTTTTATGTACTGGAGGAAACAGACCCTTTTTTACCATAAGGACTGCCAGTCCAAGCATCTTTAGAGAAACTGTTTTTCCGGCAGCATTTGGACCTGAGATTATTGCAATCTTTTTACCTTTTTCAAATTCAAATGTAATCGGTATTGGGTCAATATTTAAAAGCGGATGGATTCCTTCTTTAATAATAAATTTATCTGTGCTTTCAGTGACTTCTACTGGATTACATTTGTACTTTACTGAAAATTTAACCACCCCGTAGAAAATGTCATACTGAACAAATCTATCCTGATTCAGCTGAATATCATCAAATTCTCTTACAACTTTCTCAGTTAAATCAATCAGGATTCTCCTGATTTCCTCATCAATCCTGAACTCCAGTTCGCGTTTTTCGTTATTGATACTTACTATTGCTCCTGGTTCAATAAAAAAAGTGTTTTTTGATGTTGAACGACCATGGACAATACCTTCAATAATATTATTTTTACCTGCTTTTACTCCAAGTAGATACCTTCCATCACGATAAAGTGGAACATCATCCTGAATAACATCATCATCCTTGTATTTCCCGATCAACTTAGTAAGTCTATCCTGAATCCTTCTCTCAATTGAACCTAATTCACGACTAAGTTTTCTGAGCAGAGGACTTGCGTCAGGACGGAGTTGCCTTTTTTTGAGATCAATCCTTGAATTGATAGTTTCAAGCAATTCCTTTTTTTCAATAAATTCCTTGAAAAATTCTGCTACTTTAGCAAATCCTTCAAGTCGTTCTCCTGACTTTCTAAAATCTCCTGCCAGTTCAAGATTATCAGCAATGGAAATTAGAGTTTCAATTTCAAGAAAATAACCGTGTTTCATCTGCGCAAGTTCTTCAGTTATTTCGCGATATGATGGCGGAAGAAGATCCCCATATGTAAACAGTTCCATAAGTTCTGTAAGAAACTCGAATCTGTTATTTATATCTTCAATCGAAAGGTCCTGCGATATGCTTTTTTCCAGAAATTCTTTTTTTGCACCATCACTACTGATGTATTCTTTTACGGTATTTAGAAGCTCAATAAAACCAAGCTGCCGGAAAGTCATATTCATTTGAAATATTTCCCGTCAAGGTCCTTTTGTTTGAGTTTTTTTGACATCATAGATGCTTTTT
>DAOVTB010000318.1 GCA_030633305.1 Candidatus Muiribacteriota bacterium | reverse complement strand
TAAAATGTCCTGTTATAGAAGGAAAACAACGGATTTCTGAAAGCTATCTGAAATATACAGTAGATGAATCGAAGATGCAAGGCAGCGCTCCGGACAGAATATATTTCCCTACTAACACCCTGGAAACAGCAGCGGCGATGATTGAAATCGCCAGCAGACAAGAAAATATTACAATTTCAGGATCAAGGACTGGAATATCCGGCGGTGCTGTTAACCTTACATCTGAAAACATCATATCACTCGAAAAGATTACCTTTATACCTGAAATCACCTGGTGCAAAACTAAGAATTCATGGTCAATAAAAGCAGGGGCAGGTACTACACTTGAAGAACTTAGAAAAACACTGATTAACAAAGATTATATTACTAAAAAAAAACCTGAAGTCGAACTGATTTATCCAGTTGACCCTACCGAAACCTCTGCTAGTATTGGCGGCACAATAGCTACAAATGCAAGCGGCGCAAGAACTCTATTCTATGGGCCAACAAGAAAATGGGTAAAAAGTCTTACTATTGTTCTAATCAACGGACAAATTATGAAACTTCAAAGAGGACAATATATTGCAGAAAATGGAGAATTCAAATTCTCCGAAAAAAACAAACCTACAAGATGTCTGAAAATATGTGATATTGCTTATCCTGAGACAAAGCATGTTGCAGGATACAACTTGAAACATGATATGGATCTGATTGATCTTTTCATAGGCTCTGAAGGAACATTGGGGATAATAACTGAATTTGAGCTTTTTCTGACTCCTGTTTTCCCACAAACTCTTTATCTTTATATTTTTTGTGATCAAAAGATCAACGTTGCAAAATTTGTTACTGAAATCAAAGATCAATTTCCAACACCACTATTAGCTCTTGAATACATGGATAGTAACTCCATTGAACTGTTAAAAGAACACAGAAAAGAATACGGCGAATCAACAGGAATTCCAGAATTGAATGATTCTATCAGCAATATTTTTTATCTTGAATCAGGTTTTAAAAATGATATACAGCTTGATGAAATAGAAAAAAAAATTTCAGGTCATTTAAACTCATTCAACATAAGCACTGACCTTACATGGGCCGGATTCAGCGAAAACGATTCTCAGATAATGAAAAAATTCAGACATGCCCTTCCCGAAAAAGTGAACTCCATCATTTCTGAAAGAAAAAGAACTTTTCCAAACTTAACCAAAATAGGTACAGATATGGCAGTTTCTGATGATAACTTATACGAAATTCTGGAATATTATCATGAAGAATTAAATAAATCTGGAATAGAATATGTTATCTTCGGACACATAGGAAATGGACACGTTCACATTAACTTCCTTCCTCAGACTATGGAAGAAATCGATAAAGCACGGAAACTTTATAAGAATTTTGCAAAAAAAATTGTGTCACTTGGTGGAAGTGTCTCAGCAGAACATGGAATCGGAAAATTGAAAAAAGTTTTTTTTATTTCACAGTTTTCTGAAAAAAATATAACAAGTATGACTTCTGTTAAGATATTTTTTGACCCTGAATATCAGCTTAATCCAAACGTTATTTTTGTGAAAAAAAAGCCTTGATTATTTATTATACTTTCCGATATATTTAATCTGACAACTTGCAAATATTTAGAAATTATTTTATTATGTAAGAAATTCAAAAAAAGAGGTATTGTCAATGAAAAATCCAAAATTAGTTCTTTTAATCAACGTTCTCGGTCTTGTACTCGTCCTTGCTGTTGCTGCATTCATGATAAGTGAGCAAAAGGTCATATCAGTTTCTTTTGGTCAGAAATCTTTCGCACAACTTCAAAAAGATATCAATTCCGTTCAAGATATTAATGACATGAAAAGAATTACTCTCAACATTTGTAAAACCCAGATCCTTTTTGGTGCAACATATTTGAATCGTGTTAAAAGCGATGTTATTCTTCTCATTGTTATTTCGTTCCTGTTTCTCGTAAACCTTGCTGTTTATTATGGAAACAAGAAACCAGAGGAAGATGCTAAAGAAGAAAAAAAAGAATAACTATTAAATAATTTAATTTAACAAAAAATCCTGCAAAACATACAATTGTTTTGCAGGATTTTTTTTTGCGTTGAACATTTCACATTATTTGGAGTATAGTTATATTAAAATAATTAATATAGGATTCTTTATGAAAAAATATTTCTTTCCAATAATACTACTTGTTGTAATTCTCTTAACCTTAACATATAAGGGATATACTCAACTGGATTACAGCAAAGACCAGCTCTTAAATCAGTTTCTTTTTAACAGTTTAAGAATCTGGCATTTTTCCCCTGTTATTGTGAACGATGATCTTTCTGTTAAATCTTTTAAATTGTATCTGAAAAAACTTGACCCTGGTAAAAAATTCCTATTAAAGGACGATATCGAACAACTGAAAAAATTTGAAAAACAGATCGATGACGATATTAACCAGAATAAAAATCTGACATTGTCCTTTTCAATCAAACTACTTCAAAATCGAATCAAATTTGTACAATCCATCTTTCAGGAAATTCTGGATAAACCCTTTGATTTTACAAAAAAAGATCATATCGAAACAGATTTCAAAAAAAGAGAATTTGCAGAAACTCCTAAAGATATCAAGGAACTATGGAGAAAGATACTTAAATACCAGACTTTATTCAGATATCAGGAAATTGTTCTGGAAAGGATAAAAAAAGAAGATAAAGAAAAAAATAATTTGAAAACTTCAGATAAAGAAATTGAGAATGTTCCAGAATTTGATCCTGAAATTGAAAAAGATGCAAGGAAGAAAGTTTCAAAAAGTATAAAAAGACAATTGAAAAGACTTCTAGAAATCAACTCGAATGAACATATGGCGATGTTCCTGAATTCAATAATGAACTGCTATGATCCGCATACAGTATTTTTTCTTCCAAAAGCTAAAGAGGATTTTGATATTGACCTGACCGGAGCTCTTGAAGGCATTGGTGCGTCTCTTACTGAAAAAGATGGTTATATTAAAGTCGTAGAAATCATTCCTGGAAGTGCATGTTGGAAACAAGGTGAATTACAGGCAGAAGATCTGATTTTAAAAGTGGCTCAAGGCGCAGGAGAACCTGTAGACATAGTAGAAATGGCAGTAAGGAATGCAGTAAAACTTATACGAGGAAAAAAAGGTTCTGAAGTAAGACTGACAGTAAAAAAACCTGATGGTCAGACTGTAATTATTCCAATTATCAGAGATGTCGTAATAATTGAGGAAGTTTATGCAAAAGCCATG
>DAOVTB010000249.1 GCA_030633305.1 Candidatus Muiribacteriota bacterium | reverse complement strand
ATCTTCATCAGAAAAAACTTTTCAACCTATGAAGGCAAATTATGGACTTTTAGAGCATCCCTATAGAAAAACGCGACCAAAGAGATTAAGGAAAGAAAAATTATCACAATTTGTACAGGATGAAATGAAAAGTTTTCTTAAGCAGCTGGATTTATGAATCTATTTTTCTAGAGAAAAAGATTTAACTTCAGCTGTATGAGAGTCTTTTGGCTGTACTTCAGTACCATCAAGATTAACGATTTCAGTATCAGTAATTTGAAATTTACCTGAACCCTGAATAATCAATGTATTCCCAGATTTATGTTCAAGTTCAACACTACCGTGAGTAAGTTCAAAAGTTGTTGTTGTTGAGTCAACACTATGTTTATACAATGTGAAAGATGTGCCTGTAATTGTAATTGTTGAGTTCTTGGTAATGATATGGAATGGGCGCTCTAATTTCTTGAAATCAAATTTTACTGTTCCAAAATGAAATCTGAGGTCATCCTCTCCAAGTGTCAGATGAGCTTTGTTATTCATGCGTACTTTCATAAAAGAACATCCTAAATCAATATTGCTGAATGAATATAATTCAGTTCCAGGTTTTAACTCATTTAACGATCCAGAATTATAAACATGACCATCTCGTATGATTTCATAATTATTTCCGCCTGAAATGTTATACGCTGTTTTTACCTCAAAAGATTCGACTACAGCCTTTTTTTCAGAAATTACAATTTCTTTTTCTGTAGTTCCAGGAAAAAAAAGTGCAATTCCAAAAACCATTAATGCTATTGCGGCAGCAGCATAATAGTATATTTTCTTTCTTACCGGTTTTAATTCTGCGATGACTGCATCAGATATATTTCTTTTGGGACCTACAATTTTAGAGCTAATATTTAAAATTTTGATCAGATCATAATCATTTTTGAATTTAATCTGACAGTTTTCACAGGATTTTATGTGGGAAAAGAGTTCGCCTTCACCGCCAACATCAAGAGCTTGACTGTAAAATTTTTCCAGTTGGCCGCTTACTTTATCACAGTATTTCATTTTTATCCTTAACCTTCTTTTTCAATTTTTTTAATCCTCTTGAAATCTTACTTCTAACTGTAGATTCATTGATCCTTGTTACTTCAGAGATCTCCTTGTGGGATAGATTCAAATTAAATCTCATGAACATAAGCTCTCTTTCTTCAAGTGTCAAATGTTTAAGCAGCTGTTCAACAATATCCCGTTTTTCAATCAAATCCGTTTCATCATCTACAGTCCCCAAAAGTTCAATTATCTTATCTTCCAGAAGAATGTATTTTTTATTTTTATTTATATAATTTATAGATACATTCTTTCCTATTTTTAATAACCATGGAAAAAATTTTTTTCCAGTGTCAAATCCTTTTATATATTTAAACGCCCTTATAAATGTTTCCTGTGTGATATCTTCGCTGTAATGATAATCTCCAGTAATTCGATACACAAAGCTGAAAACTACTTTCTGATAATGGTTTATGATCAATTCCATATCAGCTGGAAATAGGTCTTCACGCAGGCGTTTTAAAATTTCTTTTTCGTTATACATTAATTATACTTTAGATTATTTAATTATGTTGCAATGATACTATACTAAATATAGAAAATTTTCAAATTGGCATTATAAGGCAATTATCTTACTTTTCCGTTTGGGAGTTGAGAGCATCCAAACGCTTTACCATTAATCAAACATTCTTCACCATCAAATGTAACTTTGCTGTTAAAAACTGCGAATGGAGCATTTTTGAATGTATCAATGTCAATTTCTCTGGAATTGACTTCTCCCATAAAGCTACCTATTTCAAAATCCTCACCTTCAAGTAAGGACATTTTTTTTCTCTTCTGACAGACCAGAACCATTCCTTCAGAGGAGACTCCTCTGATTTCAGCAAGCTGGAGATTTGCCAGAACAATAACTTTACGTTCGAGGAGTTCCTCGGCGGTATAATGTTTTTTCAAACCTGCTACAATAGTTCGATTTTTATCTTCTCCAGTATCCAGATTTAGAACATATAAATTATCCGAATCAGGATGAATATCAACCGATTTTATCTGACCGACTCTTAAGTAAAATATTGAAGAATCAGGTTTATCTCCGCTGAAATGTTTTCGGAATATTTCAGCCTGTTTTGGATCAAGATTACGGTAAATAATTTCAGGTTTTCCGATTTTATGTCCATCTAGACCTTTGAAAGATCCAAATTTATCCCAACTCATTTCTTCAAGATTCAAGATTGATGAGATTCGTTTTGCGGTTTCAGGCATAAAGGGTTTTAAACCAATAGATATACTCCTGATCAAATATGCAATTAATGTTACGGTTGCATGAGCATGATCAGGATTTTCCTTGATTGAGGACCAGGGTTGCATATCCTGAAAAAACTTATTTCCTATATTTCCAAGTTTCAAAATTCCACGTAACGCATCACGGAGTTTTACTTCTTCAAGAGCCTGAGTCACTATTTCACATTCTTCTTTACAAACAGTTGCAAAGGTTTTATGTTCAAATGTAAGAGAAAGATCCTTTAACTGACTGTCAAAATTCTTGACTAGATATACAAGGGAACGATTTATCATATTTCCAATATTATCTATAAAATCCTTGTTGACTCTTTCAAAAAATTCGTTCCAGTTAAAAGATGAATCATTTTTTTCAGGTCTTATCAGTAAAAGATAAAATCTCCAAAGATCTGTAGGAATCCCTGTTTCCTTGACATGATCACCGAATACGCCTGTTTGACGGGATTTAGAAAATTTTAAATCCTCATAATTCAAGTATTCAGTACTGTTTATATGATGGGGCATAGTCCATTTTTTTCCAGTTCCTATTAAAGAAGAAGGGAAAATAACTGTATGAAATGGTATGTTATCTTTTGCCATAAATTGATATAATTCAACTTCTTCAGGGTTTTTCCACCAGTCTTCCCACGTATCCGGATATGCTTTAGCTGTGATGGATATGTATCCAATAGGTGCATCAAACCACACATAAAAGACCTTATTTTCATATCCTTTTTTTGGTACTGGAATTCCCCATTTAAGATCCCTTGTGATAGGACGCGGTAAAAGACCTTTTTCCAACCAGCTTGCTGTAGTTTGTATTGCATTTCGTGTCCATTTTCCATTTTCCTGAGAAACATTGATCCAGTTTGATAGTTTCTGCTGTAATTGATCAAGATTCAGATAAAGATGTGAAGTATCACGACGAATTGGTTTGTTTCCGCAAATTTTACATTTTGGAGTTAATAGATCTTCTGGTTCAAGAAGTTTACCGCAGCCGTCACACTGATCGCCTCTTGCATTTTCATAATTACAGTGAGGGCATGTTCCTTCAACAAAACGATCAGCAAGAAATATTTTGTCAGTTTCACAATATGTTCGTGCAGTACTTTGTTCACTAATTAGACCAGCGTCATCAAGGTCATTAAAAATGGACTGTGCAATCCGGGTTTGCTCATCAGTAGAAGTGCGTCCAAATTCATCAAATGAAATATTAAAATCATTATAAATTGATGAATGAATAGCATTATACTTATCGCATATTTCACGAGGTGTAAGGTTTTCCTCACGTGCTTTATTTTCAGTCGCCGTACCATATTCATCGTTTCCACATATGTAAAGTGTCTCGTAACCTCTTGATCTACAAAATCGTGCATAGACATCTGCTGAAAGTACACAGCCAATAATATTGCCTAAATGGGGGACGTTATTAACGTATGGTAAAGCAGATGTAATCAATTTTTTTTTCATTATTGTAAACTCCAGCTGGTTTATGATTTTAAATTTTTAACATTATATCACACAAAGGCACTAAGGCACAAAGATAAGAACTCATTTATCTGCCATTCGTCGTAGTATAAAGTGGTGTAATTGTAACAATTTTTTAGTACTTTTATTTTGTAATTTTTTTTTTCATGGAGTATTATAAAATAAATATATTCCAGTGATTAAAACGATGCTATTTACAATTCTTTGTTTCTTATTTCAAATCTCATTTTTTCAATTTTATATTGATATAGAATTCAAACCAGAAATGAGTTTTCATATTGAATGTCTTCAAGATGATATTGAAATTTCTAAACTCAGCATTATAACGGATACAGTTTTTCTCAGAAAAAGTGAAACTATAATTCAAAATACTCTTGATAAGGTTATTATTTGGGATAGAAAATTAGTTAATTCTAAAACTATATATGCTTCACTTTTTAATGGGAAAGTATTTTTGAGAAATACTGAAAAGCTTATTTATAAAAGCAAAAGACTTCCATCTAGATCTACACTGGTAAAAAGATATCTATGGATTATTATAGACATTATCAAAATGAAAATGATTGTAACTGTTGCAGGCAGTGTAGAAGAATAGTCTAGTCCAGTTTAAACTCAGCGGTTTTATCTTTAGTAACAAATTTCCAACCAAGAAAACGACCCTTTTTATCTCTCATAACAATTCTACTTTTTCCATCTGACCAAACTGCATTTTTACCAGGTGTCCATGTCAGGAATCGGCCTTTTTTATCTCTAACAACATAAATCGCAGGATGTGATTTTCCGCTCCACTTTTCTGTGTTTCCTTTTCCCCAGGTAACAAATCTTCCCTTAGAATCCCTGACTACATAAAATATTCCCCGTTCTTCCCAGACTTCAAAAGTACCTATAAAATTTTTGTCATGTATATTCCATGAAATAAATTTTCCATCTTTAGAGCGAACTACAAATCTTGTTATACCATCATCCCAGTCTTCAAGTTTTCCCTGTCCCCAAGTGATGAATTTACCATCTGGATTTCGTATAACCCATACATTCTTATTATTTTTCCATTTTTCAATGCTGCCTTTACCCCATGTTACAAATTCACCATTACTATCTTTAACAACAAATATTTTGCCAGTTTTCTGCCATACTTCATATTGTTTGGCACCTATTTTAAATGTTGTGATTTTACAATGCAGTGTCAGGCTTATAAGAAGAAAACAAATAAATAACAAGGTAATTTTTTTCATTTTGAGACTCCTGAATTTGGAAATTTTAATTATTTTAAGCTATTAATGTTATTTTTGTCAATTCTTACAGTGATTTCATATATATAATAAAACTTTGATAAAAATAGTCCTATAAAGTATAATTGTGTTGAAGAAAATATTGATATTGATTGGAATAAATTCTCTTGCTAAAGAAAAAATATTTAATTATTCTTTTTTTGATCTTTGCTTGCAATCTAGCCTTTTCACTACAGATATCAGTTAAAATTGCTGAAGAAGCTCTGCAGTTGTATAAGGCAAATGATACACTTGGAGCAATAAAAAAAATCCAGATTGCCTATCTTATGGACCAATCCAATGATGTTGTGAGTAATTATTACAGGATAATTATGTCAAAACGTGATGCACTTATCAAAAATGTTCTGATGAATGCCGAATTTTTCTACACCAGAGGAAAATGGGAAAAGGCGATGAAATACTATCAGCAGGCTTATGAATTTGATTCAACCTATCCTGGAATCGAATCTCGAATGTTGGAAATCTCTGGATATCTTGGAATAGGTACCAAAGTTAATAAAATGATTGCAAAAAATGCGTCGGAATCGGAGTCTAGAGATACAATCGTAGTCAACATGGATGCGATTGACAAAAGTATAAGTATATCCGAATTGTATCAGGAAGCTTTGGGTTACTATAAGGAAAAGGACTATTATCATTGTTTAAAGTCAACTTTACCTATACTTATTGCTAGAACAAATTATAAAAAATCTCTGATTATGTCAAAAAAATGTCTTGTTGAACTAATTAAATCCCAGAATTTATTTTCAATAAAATCTAAACCAAAATTGCACTATGGAAGCGATCAAATGTTTATCCGATATTTATTCGATGCATCTATTCTTCGAAAAGATTTGCAAATTTTAAGACTATTCAGTATTTTTACATTTTATCATGCAGGTGATTACAACAAATTCAACAATCTATTTAACAACTATTACAAAAAAATCAAAGATGCTAAGATT
>DAOVTB010000187.1 GCA_030633305.1 Candidatus Muiribacteriota bacterium | reverse complement strand
GAGACCCTCTAATTCCTTTATTGATGTCGGATTATCATGACCTAAAAGATCAAGTTTCACCAATTGGGAATCCATAACATGATAATCAAAATGAGTCGTAAAAACATCACTCCCAGTATCATTTGCCGGGAATTGAATTGGCGAAAAATTTAAAATATTATTATCTTTTGGAACTATTATTAATCCTCCAGGATGCTGTCCAGTTGTTCTTTTTATTCCTTTTAGCTGACCTGAAACCCGTTTAATTTCAGGTTTTCTTATGGATACTCCAGTTTCCTCATAATATTTTCTAACAAAAGTCTCAGCGGTTTTATCACTGATGGTTCCAATTGTACCAGCCTTATAAACATATTCATCACCAAAAAGTTTTCTGGTATAAGCATGGATATTTCTTTGATAATCTCCAGAAAAATTCAGATCAATATCAGGAGTTTTGTCACCCTTAAAACCCATAAATACTTCAAAGGGAATATCAAAACCACATTTTTTGAATGTCTTACCACATTCAGGACACTCTTTATCTTTCAAATCAACTCCGCAAAAAGCAGCATCAGTAAATTCAATAACTTTGCATTCTTCACAAAGATAGTGAGAAGGTAACGGATTAACTTCAGTTATATCCATTAACCATGCAACAAATGATGATCCAACAGATCCACGAGACCCGACAAGATACCCATCATCGTTGGATTTTTTTACCAGCTTCTGTGCAATAAGATAAAGAACCGAAAAACCATTTCCAACAATCGAATTGATTTCTTTATCGACCCTGTCCTTAATCAATTGCGGCAGATCAGTTCCGTATACCCGTTCCAGTTTTTCATATGCCATCTCTGTTATCTCATTTTCTGACCCTTCCATTATTGGTGGAAAAAATTCCTTTGGTATAGGAGTTATATCGTGATCAATCAAATCATACAATTTAAAGGTATTATCAATTACAATTTTCCTGGCAGTCTGTTCGCCAAGATATTTGAATTCTTCAAGCATTTCTGAAGTATTCATAAGCGGAAGCGCCTGGCTTTTTTCATAATCTTTATATTTCTGCCCAAATTGAAGGATTTTCCTCAGATGATTTTCATCCTCGTCAAGCATATGAGCATCACAAGTAGCAATACATATTTTCCCTAGGTCATTTGCAATCTGTAACAACTTTTTATTCATTTCATAAATATCATCAACTGTTCTGAAAATTCCCTTATCAAGCATAAAAATATTATTTCTAATAGGTTGGATTTCAATAAAATCATATTTTTCAGCAATCGAATAAAGCTGTTCATCAGAAGCCCCCCTAACATAATTCTGGATAAGATCCCCACTTTCACAAGCTGAGCCAACAAGAATTGTGCCTTTTTCCCTGGCTTCTTCAATCATAAAAGAAGGTATCCGCGGATTCTTGAAAAAATATTCAATATGGGATTTACTTACAATATTGTATATATCACGTATTCCATCCTGAGTTTTCGCAATCAAGAGGACGTGGTGCGATCTCATTCGCTTAAAATTCTTTAATACCAGTTTTTTTGCCATTTCCTCAACATCATGTATACCATCTTTTTCAATTTCTTTAAGAATCTTCCTGAAAAGAAAATAAGTCGCTTCTGCATCATGAATGGCACGATGATGTGATTCTAAAGTGATCTTGAGTTTTTTACAAAGGGCTTTTAAACTGAATCTTTTTAATTCCGTAAAAACAACCTGAGAAAGTCGCAAAGTATCTATTACCGTGTTTTGAAATTTATCAAGTTTATACTTTTTCATCCGGTAATTTATGAAATTAACATCAAAATCACTATTATGAGCAACTAAAATACCGTTGCCTACAAATTCTCTGAATTTGATAAGATTGTCCTTTTCACCGGGATTCCCTTCAAGCATTCTTTCTGTAATCCCTGTTAAATCAACTATTACTGAGGGTAATTCCTCCCCTTCCAGTTCACAGAATACAGAAAATCTATCGATTACACTCCAATTCTTTATTTTAACAGCACCAATTTCAATTATACGATTTGCTCTTGGTGAAAAACCAGTAGTCTCCAAATCAAAGACCACAAATTCTTCCTCTGAAAACTTTGGTTTGCATGGTGTTTTATGAGAAAGCTGAATTGATGGTTCCTCAGAATTTATCATGTATCCTTCAAGTCCAAAAATACCAGAAACTGAATAATCTTTTGAATACTTGCTGATAAAAGGATAACCCTGAACAACTCCGTGATCAGTTACCGCAAAAGCATGAAGTCCTTTTCTTTTAGCTGCTTTGAAAACGTCTTTCAAATCCAGTATACTATCCATCTTGCTCATCTTTGTATGAAGATGAAATTCAACTCTCTTTTCCTGTTCTTCAGCCTCAAAAGAATCATCATCTAATAATTTGGATTCCTCTGCAGCATTTATTGCATAAGCTTTAAGAACCTGTTCACCGGAAAAATTACTTACTTCTACCTTTCCTCTAATCTTAATCGTTTGACCTGGTGATATGACAGAGGAATCCCACTCTTCAACAGAGTAAAACACAACAACTTCAATGGAATCCTTATCATCTGAAATGAAAAAAGAAAGTATTCCCTTCTTTTTTCCAATATCTTTCTTGTCATTAAAAATATTATTTCTTTCAATATGAAAGACTTTTCCAAGAACTACACTTCTACCTTCAAAGTCGTTTTCAATCTCCGAAACAGGTATTCCCTGAGCCTTAATTTTTTTCCCTAACAATAGTACAGGATCGCTGATAATCTCTTTTTTTTCGACCTTTTCAACTCCATTTCTGGATTTTATTGAATTTTCAATCTGTTTTTTTACAGAAATTTCTTTTTCACGCGCTTTGAGCTGCACGTCAATATTAATTTCATCTTTAATAAACTTATATCCCTTAAGTTTTATTCGACTTGTAATCTTCTTTAAAAGCCTTTTAAACCTGTCATTTTTTAATAAGGTATTTTGTTGAAAATCATCCTGTATCTTAATTTCTATATTGTTATCATCATCGATTAAGACATTATCGGTATTAAACCAGTAAGGTAATTTACCTTGTAGTTTTTCACACAAAAAAGCCCTCTGCATAAAACAGAGTTTCGAATAGTGTGTCTCTAATTCCTCTTCATTTTCAAGAAATACAAAAACAGAATTAACTTCTTTCTTCAAATGGGAATAGAAGTGGGCTTCAAGATTTTTCCGTTCACGACTTATAAATTTCTCACAGCCATGCAGTAAAAGTTTTACAAGATTAGCCCTTGTATAGTAAATTATTTTTTTTAGAGAAATAGCCTCGTCAACAGTATGATCCTGAGTCCATTGTTTACTCAATATTTTGAATATGCTTTGTTCGTTGGGAATAATTTCTATTTTCATGATTTCAAGGAGAAGCACAGAAGTGTGATATCATCAAATTGACTTTCATTTCCCTTAAATTCCATTATTTCTTTTATAATATTTTCTACAATATTTTTTGAACTTTGGCGAACATATTTTAAGAAAAGATTACGAAATTTTTCCATGCCAAATTTCTCCTTGTCCTTATTAAGCACATCAACTACACCATCAGTGTAAAATAAAATTACATCACCTGGATTAATCATTTTCTTATGACATGAATATTTAGCATTGTGAAACATTCCTACCAAAAGTCCTGATTTCTTTATATATTCTAATTCATCTGTCTCTGCTCGATAAAGCAATGGAAACTCATGACCACCATTTGCATATTCCAGTTCCCGGGTTTTTCTGTTAAATCTTCCGAAAAACAGTGTCACAAACATGTCTGGATCAATATCTTCAATTATTACAGAGTTTAGTTTAGTTAAAAGATGCGAAGGATAAGAATTGTTTACAACCTCAGTTCTTAAACCACTTCTTATCATAATAACTGTAAGCGCAGCAGGCACACCTTTACCTGAAACATCACCTATTACAAATGAAAAATGTTCTTCGTTTAATCCAAGATAATCAAAATAATCACCACTCATTTCTTTAGCTGGCACACATTTTCCGTAAACATCCAGTTCTTCTATGTGTGGTGATTCCTGAGGCAGCCAACTCATCTGGATATTTCTCGCAATTTCTAATTCACGATCCATACGTTCTTTTTCTGCAAGCTGTTTATAAAGATTAGCATTTTCAATAGCCTGAGCAATCTGACCTGCCAGAAGAGTCATCATTTCAAGATCATCAATATTAAAGTTTTCACCGGATTCTTTATCCGTAATATTTAGAACACCTTTAATAACCCCTCTGCTAATAATCGGAACACAAATAAATGAAAATGAAGTATAAGATTTTCGCATATTGGTTGCAAATCGATCATCATCACGTATATCTTCTACAAGTAATGGTTTTTTATTAACAATCACCCATCCAGAAATAGACTCTTTATTCACTTTCTGTCTCATGGTTTCCACAACCTGTTTATTCATACCACGCGCTAGTTTTACTTTGATTTCTTCAGTTTCTTCATCGATAAGCATCATTGAACATTTTTTAACATTCATCACATAAATTACATTATCGATAACCATATTAAGAAGATTAATCATATCAAATGATGAAGACATTAATCGTCCAATTTCATAAATCGTAGATAATCTCTGTGATTTTTGATCTCCATATGCCTTGAGTTTTTCAACCATTGTAACGTTATCAATAAGCAAAGAAATCTGACTGGTAAATAAATCCAGCATATCGACCTTTTCTTCAGTCATCTGCATGTCGTACTTTGATAACAGAAAAAGTTCACCAATCTGTATTCCTCTAATGACCAGAGGTGATGCCATCTTAGACTTAACTTCCTCTTCATGTGAGGATACATTAAATTCGCTCATTTCAACAATTTTAACGCTCAGATTATCGGAAGAATTGTAAATACCCTTTGTTCGACATTCGTCCAGAACAAGCCCTCTGCAGGAACGGAGAAATTTCTCTGAAATACTTGATTTACACTGGATAATCATCTGTGATTTATTCTTATCTCTTAAAAAAAGGATTGCAACACTGTAATCAAGCAGAAGTGATAATTTTGCTAATAAATCCCTAACGAATTTATTAATGTTTCCGGTTGAAGAAATAAGTCCGGAAATCTCCTTGATCAAAGTCAATTCCATCAGTCTCTTGTCCATTAACGCATTAATTCTAGACAAAAGCATGATCGCCATATCATTCTCTCTAACCCTGAGATTTGCAGGATCATCCCTTAAACTGGATATTTTTTCAAGAAGTACATTCAATTTTTTCCCAAATATACTTTTCGTGGGTTCAATTATTGTTCCGTCATGCTCTGTAAGAAGTTTTTCAACAGTTTCAACCAGTTTGTAAGGTTCAAATGGTTTTTCAAAATAATCATTAGCACCAGCTTTTAGACCCCAAAACCTGTCAAAAGATGAGGTTTTACTAGTAAGAATAACTATTGGTAACATAGACAGGCCTTCTTCCTGTCTGAAAAATTGACATAACTGATAGCCATCCATTTTAGGCATTACTACATCCAGAATAACCAGATCAGGCTTCTGGAAAAACACTTTTTCAATTGCTTCAAAACCATCAGATGCAGCAATCACTTCAAAGCCACGCTGTTCTAAAGCCATCCTGACTAGTTGTACTATAGTGTTACTGTCATCTGCAATAAGGATTCTCTTTACTGTTCTCATAATTATCCTATGCCCTTAATATTTCAATAATTTTTTGATTTTCATATGCAATGTTAAAAAATTTAACTATATCAGGATCAAACTGGCTTCCTGAACATTTATTGATTTCTTCATAAGCAATTGATGGATCCAGACCTTTTCTATAACTTCTGTCAGAGGTCATTGCATCAAAAGTATCAGCCACTCCAATTATTCTAGCGATCAATGGAGTTTCTAAGCCTTTCAATCCATCAGGGTATCCGCGACCATCCCAACGTTCATGATGATATTTCATCCCGGGAATAACTTTTCTTAACGGTTTTATAGGCTCCATTATTGTTGCACCGATAAGTGGATGTTTTTTAATTTCAATATATTCCTCATCCGTTAAACGAGAGGGTTTACAAAGTATAGATTCAGAAATCCCTATTTTACCAATATCATGAAGCAATCCACTTAGATGTACAATATTTATAAAACTATCACTAAGCTTCATTTCTCTTGCAATACAAATGCTATATTCTGTTACTCTATAACTATGTCCATGTGTATACTGATCTTTTGCATCAATAGCACTGGAAAGAGACTGAATCGTTGAAAGAAAAAGTTCTTCAGTTGAAGTATAAAGTATAGCATTGTTTACGGCAATAGCTATTTGATTTCCCAATGTCATGATAACATCAAGATCATCTTTGGAAAATTTACCATAATCTATCTTGTTGTATACTTCCAGAACTCCAAGAACACGATCTTTAGAAATGAGCGGAACTATAATCATATTCTTGATCATATCCAGACGAAAAATATCATCTTCCAATTTTTTCTGATCTATCTCCTGTAAATCATTGATCAGCATTGGAGAACATGTCAAAAGCGTATCTCCAGTAATCCCCTGACCTATATTAATATGATCCATACCTTCTTTAATAAAATCTTTCCGAATACTTGCCTTCAACCCCAGAACATTCATCTCATTATCATAAAGAAATAAAGCACCACCAGTTGCTTTGCTGACATTTACTCCCAGATGAATAACCATCTGCAAAAGCTTATCTATTTCTGTCAGGGATGACATCATTTTTCCCACTTCATTCAGAATCGTCAGACTCTGCGCCTTAGATTCTCCATAATTCTTGATCTGTGCATAAAGACGGGCATTGTCTATTACCATTCCAACCTGATTAGCCAGAAGATCAAATAGATTCATAATACTACTGTTTAACTTATTTCTATTCCTATTTAGAATACCCATCACAGCAATAGGTTTCCCTCTAATTTGCAGCAATGTAAAATAATGTGGAAAGTCTTTATTCTCCTCAACAGTTCCAGGTAAAATTTCAGACGTTACAATTTTTTTCCGCCATGTGTCACTTAATTTAAATCCATCATCACATTTTTTCTGAAGATATTCATTAACACCACATTGGATCATATTATTAATTTCTTCGCTAAATCTGTGTTTTGTATAAAAAGTGTTTTCTTCCAGAAGATAAAGAAAAATAGAATCAAAATCTATAATTTTGTTAACTGTATTAAAAACTTCCACAACAAGCTCTGTAAAATCGTCAATATAAGTTCCAAGAGTACTGATTTCATATAGGATGGTCATTTCATAGAGCTTTTTATCCAGAAGTCCATTAACTTTTCCAATTAATTCTTCGGTTGAGTATTCTATTTCTTCAAACTCAACAGTACTTTCCTTAGCTTCCTCAAGACAGTCTCTTACAACTTTTTTTAACATATCAGGATCAAAAGGTTTAGTAAGGTAGGCATCAGCACCTGTTTTTATTCCCCAGAACTGATCACTTTTTTCAGACTTCGCAGTTAGCAGTATAAAAGGTATTTCACGAGTCATAGGCTCACTTTTCAAAAAAGTGCATGCCTGATAACCATTCATAAACGGCATAGTAACATCACTGACTATCAAGTCAGGTTTCAGAGAAAACACTCCCTTAATAAGGTCAAGTCCATTTTCAACAAACAAGAGATCATATCCTTCTTTAGAAAGGACCATTTCGATAAGCTTCCTGATTGTTATACTATCATCTGCAATTAATACTCTATATGTCATAAAACACTATCCCGATTCTAATAATACCAGATTTTATATACTCATTTCCAGTCCGAATAATTTAAATTAATTTATTCAGTTGTTCACCAATTGATAAAATTGACAGGACTTTATCAACTGCATTTTCTCGTATCGCCGCCTGAGGCATACCGAAAACTACAGATGTTTCCTTATCCTGAACAATAGTTACCCCTCCAAAACTCTTCACTTTCTTCAGCCCAATCACTCCATCTTCTCCAATGCCAGTCAATAAAATGGCTATACAATTTTCCATATAAACAGTTCCAGCTGAAGAAAACAGCATATCAATTGAAGGCCGGTAACCTGTAGAAACCGTTTCTTCATTAACATATTTAAAGCGCTGTCTTTCCGTGATTGATACATGCTGTCCACCTGGAACTATATATATCTTTCCTTTTACAACTTTTTCACCATTAAGAATTTCCACGAAATTCATATCGTATGAATTTTTCATAAAATCAATAAAACCTTCAGTATAATTTGCTGGCATATGTTGAGCAATAATTATAGGATATTTGAACTCTTTAGAAAGACATGAAAATAATTCTGACAATACTTTCGGGCCTCCCGTTGAAACTCCAATACAGATCACCGGCTCATTAACTTTCCGTAAAAGGAAATCATCTATACCATCATTAAACTTTTCATTTTCTGTTTTATCATCATCTTTGCGGAACGATTTAATAAACATATATACTTCCTGAAATCTGGATTGGAAATTTTTTTTCGAAAAAAGGTCAAGTTTTTGAGGGACTTTCACAAAATCCACCGCACCTTTTTGCATTGCATAAAATGTCAGATCTCTATATTTATTGGCATGTTCTGTAAACAATACAACTTCTTTTCCAAGCTTAGAAGAATATTTTTTTATAAACTTTAAATAATAATCTTTTTTAATAAAAAAAGTACTGTTTATACAAAATATAAAAACATCCGTTTTATTTTCTATTTTTTCAAAGTCCTCTTCAAATTCCTTGTAAGTAAAAAATACACAGGATGCATCAAGAGTACCATTCTCTTTCATTTCCTTAATAAATTTCCTTAAAGCCAGTCCCAGACCTAAAAAAGTAATCTTCATAATTCAATCCCAATCAGTCTCTTGACTGCAATTAACATGTTATCCTGTTCAAAAGGTTTTCCTAGATAAAGATTGGCACCAAGGTTTAATCCCTTCCTCTTATCTTCATCATTAATTTTTGTTGTGATTATAATAATTGGCATATCCTTGAATCTACTGGAAGCTCTTATTTTGCTGGTAAATTCAAAACCATTCATTTTTGGCATTTCAACATCAGTGATTACAATATCAATATTCTCATAGCTCAGTTTTTCATATCCTTCAAAACCATTTTCGGCACAAACAACTCTGTATCCATCCCCCTCAAGGATGTTCTTTTCAATATTCCTGACAGTTGGAGAGTCATCCACAACAAGCACTGAATAAATCTTTTTAACTTCTTTTCCAGAAAACATATTTTGTTCCACTAATGGAGTTCGTCGTTTTCCGCTTCCGGTATACGTCTGAGCAATGGATGAAATATCGAGAATAAGCAGGACTCTGCCATCGCCAAGTATTGTCGCACTGGCG
>DAOVTB010000329.1 GCA_030633305.1 Candidatus Muiribacteriota bacterium | reverse complement strand
TGCAACATGTTCATTCTCACAAGTGATCATCGACTTGGTCAAGAGTATTACTTCACGTCAAGAGGGTCTTGAAGAGATCGATGTAGAGATCGTTTTTGACCCGCCATGGGGACAAGACAGCATGACAGATGATGCGAAATTGGCAATGGGGTTACTGTAACACTTACTTCTTATTCAGGATATGATCAGAAGTAGTAAAACACTTCTTTTCTATCTCTTCTGCTGCTACCGGTTCAGCATAATAGTATCCCTGTATATGTTTACATCCAGAACTTAAAAGAAATTCTTTTTGGGCATCTGTCTCCACACCCTCTGCGATCAATTCAAGATCAAGACTTTTCGCCAATGCGATGATCGCTTTGACTATAGCAACATCCTCTTTATCATCAGGAAGTCCCTGTATAAAAGACTGATCAATCTTGAGTTTACTCACTGGTAATCGCTTTAAGTATGCCAAAGAAGAATATCCTGTACCAAAATCATCAATGGTGATCTCAATACCCATCTGGCTGATTTTTTCAAGTTTAATAATACTCTCTTCAGGTTTTTTCATCATTTTACCTTCAGTGACTTCCAATTCCAGCCATTCAGGTTTAAAATCTATCGCTTTCATACTCTCCTGAAGTATCTCTATAAAATCATCAGATCTTAATTGTCTCATGGAAAGGTTCAGCGCAAGTACACCCGGTTCAAATCCTTCTTTATACCATTGAGTGAACTGTTTCATCGCTGTGGTCATAACCCATCGGTCTATCTCAATGATCAAACCTGACTCTTCTGCCAAAGAGATAAATTTGTGAGGATGAATTAATCCTATATCCGGATTTTGCCAGCGTATCAACGCTTCCATCCCGGTAAGTTTTCCGCTAGCAGCATTGACCTGTGGTTGATAGTAAATGATAAATTCTTCATTATTAATGGCATTTCGTAAAGAGCTTTTCATGGCCATGCGTTCCAAAGCAAATTCTGTCATTTCAGAAGCATAGAACTGAAAATTATTTCGTCCTTCTTCTTTTGCTTTATACATTGCTGCATCTGCATATTTGATGAGATTATTTGCATCAGTATCATCTTGAGGATAAAGTGAGATACCAATACTGCAAGAAGTATAAAGTGTATGTCCCTCAATGTGAATTGGCTGCGTTAAAACCTGCTGTATCTTATGTGCCAGCAGTGAAACATCTTCGACTTTGGTCAGATCTTCCATAATAATAGTAAATTCATCACCCCCTAGCCGTGCCAGAGTATCTTCTTTACGTATTTTGGCTTTTAGACGTTCTGTCACGGCAATAAGTACCTTATCTCCCACTTGATGACCCAATGAATCATTGATCTGCTTAAAATGATCAAGGTCAATAAAAAAGAGTGCCAGTTTCTTATGATGACGTTTGGCCAGTTCTATTCCATGTTCCATACGGTCATTGAAAAGTATACGGTTAGGTAAACCTGTCAATCCGTCATGATGCGCCTGATAGTCCAAAATATCTTTTTGATCTATCAATTCCTGCTGCGCTTTTTTCTTCTCTGAAATATCTCTCCAGATGACATGAAGTACATTACGGTTAGTTAATGTAATTGCCGTCAAGGTAATTTCCGCCATGAAGTTTTCACCATTTGCTTTAGTATGGACCCATTCAAATTGATGTTTACCATTTCTAAAAGCAAGAGCCATCATCTCTTCTGATTTTTCTTCAGAACGGCGGCCATCCGTCTGAAATTCAGGAGAGAGTTCAAATGGACGTGTATTGAGCATCTCCTCTTTAGAATTATAATGCAGCATTTCAACGATCTTCTCATTACACTGGATAAATTTACCCTCATCAAGGATTAAAATACCATCTGATGATTTTTCAAACAGGGTTTCAAAGGTATCTTTTTGTTTTTTTATCTCATACGTTTTTCTCTTTATATCTATTTCAAGATCTCGTGTATATTTCTCTTCTTTCTGTCGTATTTCCCGAGCCAATAGATAAATAATGATCAGGAAAATAACATAGATAAGAATTGCAACTATGAGGGTATTTGTAAAATTAGAATACATTCCTGCGAAAAAGTCACGTTTTTTAATCTCTATATTTAACAAGCCACGTATCTCACCAAGCTTATAATCATATGCCATTGTATACTTATCTCGAATACTGGGTATAGCATCTTCACGTTTACCATGACATTGAAGACAGGACGCCTTGATACGAAAAGGCTTTGTATAATAAAAAGCATCTTCTTCTTGTATGAAGTTGTCTTTTTCTTTAGGATGATCCTTAAAGTAGCGGATCATTTTGAGTTCAAAATTATTAGCCATATTATCACTGTTACGAGGACGATCTGAAACAGTACGTATAACAATGTCACCTTCTACACTTGATGAAAAACGATCACTTATCTCTGTGATGGTCTTCACCGGAAGTAAATTGATGGTTTTTTCATTGACATCGATATGGTTAGTAAGAAAAGCATCCTGATAGGTTTGACGAAACGCAGAAATGAAAGTTGCAAGAGCCTGACTCTCATTAAGAACGATCAGTTTTTGGGTATCTTTTATATGATGGTATTGTTCATAGGTTCTATAGCTAATGGTTATAAATAGAAAAAGTGCAAAGAGCAAGAAAAGTCTCATATTTCGCATAATAATCCACCCTCCTATCATCATAATATTTTATTATACTATTCTACCATATTTTATGATTATTAATACATCCCTCATTTTTTACTTTTTATCTCTCTAAATATAATAAATTGTTTAAAAAAAGATAAGAATTACATATAATCTCTAGCTTTTCTCGTATAATTTCGCTATAATTCCGAACTTTTCTGCAAGAGAGTATCAAACTCCTTATTTAGATACATAAAATGTATCTCCTTTTTTCCAC
>DAOVTB010000066.1 GCA_030633305.1 Candidatus Muiribacteriota bacterium | reverse complement strand
ATTACTTCTCTTTCAGTGATTCAAGAAGTTTTTCATGTTTATTATCAATTTCCTGAACCTGATCACTTAAAGGAACAATTTTAATAATCTTTTCATCCGACTTTTTAGGCATTTTCATCTTACTGAATATTTTCGAAATAGTTGACTTTCTTTTATTCCTTTTTTTCAGTACATTCTTCAACTTTTTCCTAAGTTCTTCCAATTTTTTCCTGTCTACTTCAGATAACTTTGCCCATTCAAGATCAGAAAAATTGTTTTCCAGCAGTTCAATCATTTCTGGTGAATAATCATCAAGATATAATTTATAGAAAAAATCATCTTTATATTTGAATCTGATATCAGAATCAAGTGAGAAAAGATTTAAACTAAATAGAAATGAAACAATAAATAAAGTCAGTAACAAAGTCTTAAAATTCATAAACAACAGCCCCTTTCGAAATTTCTTATTATTTTAACCTGTATTGCAAGAAAAGCTTGCCTTTCATGTAACGAGTCAAATCAACCAATAATAATTAACTGACAAGCTTGTCTATTTCCCCATTGGGATTCCTTTTGCAGCTTTCTTCATGAGTTCTGGATCAATTTCAACAGTGATTTTCACAATATTGCCAGTACTTTCAATTTTCAAAGTCTCCATTAATTTTGCAAGATCAGGTTTCTGCATAGCCATCATCTTACCTAATCCCATTAATCCTTCAAGTGCAGTTGTAATTTTTTTTGCCGCTTCCTCATCAACAGTTTTCGCTGTCAAAGACAATCCATAATTACTAGCTGATATTTTTCTGTAAGTTAACATCAGGTTATTCACTTTTTCAAGTAACTGTGCTTGTGGTGGAGCTTTTTTAAGTATCATTTCCTTGAGTTCTGCTGGAAGAAGAATAGCAAGTTTTACATAAGAATCCGAAGGAGCAGATGCCATAACGTCTGTCATTTCTGCACCTACCGCTTCACCCTTTCCCGCGTTAAGTCCAATAACTTTACCAACAGTTGGGCCGGTACCAATAACAGCATATTTGGAACCTATAAGTGTAATCTGAGCTTTCTTATCCGGACTTTCATATACTTCCTGTCCATCAATAGTAACAGGTTTTGGATCTGTACCAGTTTTTTTCTTAACAACAGCAATTATGTCATCTTTACTAAATGTTCCAGTAAGAATAGCACCTGCAACCAATTTTGTTGGATCTGGTTTTTCACCTGAAGCAATTGCATCCATTGGGAAATCAACAAATATCTGAACTTTTTCAAGTTTACTGAAATCTATCCCGGTTTTTTCTTTAGCTTGTTTAAAAGCTTCATCAACAGTCATTTTCTTCTTTGTTACTGGGTCAATGATATTATCAGTAACGTTTGAATCATTTAGAAGACTTTTTATATTAATGTCCACCATAAGATCCACGCCAGCAGGAACAAGCTTTACAGAGTCTGAAGCTCCTCCCCCACAACAACCAGCCATACATAACACTACTGCTAAAATAATCAACATACTTAATTTGTTCATACAATCCCCCGAATTTAAATTTAGTAATTTATTAATCACTAGATAGAATAGATTAATGTTCTAACATAGTCAAACACTTTATTGACAAAAATACACTATCTTCTATAATGACCTTGCTTTCTTTGTATCTCTCTACCCAATTTAGATTTATTAAGACGCGATGAAGGCATAAAAAGGTTAATAAGATAAATCAAAAGAACTATACCCGAAATGATTAACAACAGTTTTATATTATCCAACATTTCACTACCCGCCTTATTTCACAGAATATAATTTGAAATAAAAAGTTTCTCGCAATGGAATCAAATTTATTTCAGGATTTACAATCCTTATTTTTAATTTTTCTGAAACCTGCTTACCAATTTCTTTATCTTCAAGTTCAATTTTATAATAACTGAATTCGCCATCGATAATATCTGGTTTAAGCACTAATTCTTTAATAAAAAAATCATTAACATGGAGATGAATCAAAATTGCTCCAGTAGTATTTCCACGCCAAACAAGAGACATTGGCTTTTTCGATTGTCTTTTTTTAATATTCATAGTCAGTTTTTCATCATTGACAATTCTCCCACCATCTATCACGTTATTACTCTCTTTTACAAATGTAAGGAATTCCTGTCCGGGTAAACCAGTAGCTTTATATTCATGTTCTTTTTCTGATATCCGGTCACTTACATTCAAGCTGTCCAGTACATCAAATTTCTTATCATAAGGAAAAATTTTGCTTTCTTTTGACTTTTTCCAGTCTAATTCATACACAGAAATCTCTTTACTTCTGTAATGTAATTTATCATAATAATCAAATTTCTTAATTTTTTTGAATATAGAAGTGCCGGACAGATTGGCCAGGCGGTCAAAAAGGACTGCGTAATCAGGTTTTCTTTCACTTCTCATAATTTCTTCATACAATAATCCATCTCCATAATTTATCATTCCAACAGTATTTTTTGAAACCAGACCAACAAGATCAGTAATTGGAAACTTAGTGAAAAATCCAAAAACACCAACATCACCACATAGAAGTCCACTTTTATTCTTAGTACAATTATTCAGCCATTTGGCCGTGGATATATGTTGAAAATACAAATTTTTTCCCATTTTTGAAAAACTGTGTGCACAAGTAATAGACATCAGAATATTTAAAAATATGACAATTGTAATAATTCTTTTTTTTGAAATATCACAAAAAGATGATCCATTAAGTAATAAAAAAAAGAATAGAAGGGTCAACGGAAACATAGGGGTAAGATACCGAAGAAAAGTGTCCGGTCTAGGATAATTCATAAAGAGTATCAACGTACAAAAGAACAGATAAATAAAGGCTAAGAATCTTTGATTTCTGTCCGGTCGGCCCGGATATGCCGGACCGGTCAAATGCCCTAAAGCTGAATAGACAGATAGAAAAACAAAACCTGGAATAAAAAGACTATTAAATTTGATATCATAAAAGATAAATGCAAAAAACTGCTTTAATATTTCCGGATACAAATTAAAAAAATCACCATTAAAACTTGAATAAACAAAAGAGTTAACAGGAATTGTTCCGAATACAAGCTTTCTTAGGACAAAATATATGATAAGAACAAAGAAAGGTATCAAATATTTCTTTTGACGAACAAATATCATAATAAACAAACTTAAGATAACCGCCTCAGGTCTGGTAAAAATAAAAAGCATCGTTACAAAAAATAAGAGTTTTTCATGTTTATTGACTAGTGCAAAAAGGAAGATAATAAAAAGGAAAACAAATAGCTGTGAATCCATATTCGAATAAAAAGCCCATTGAATATTTGGTGTCAGTGTAAAGCATAATGTTCCCATCAGGCTCCAATACTCTGACATATAATTTTTCATAACTTTATAAAACAAATATATGCTGATTAGAAAAAAAAGATGCCCGGTCAAATAATTTATAATTACAAGCCAATTATTATCCGGACATACCAGGCGTATCAATAAAATCAATCCAAGATAAAGTTTCGAAGTCACTCCATCTGTCCGGACCATATCGTCATGATACTGAAAAAAGTTTCCTTTCAGAAACTGATCAGCATATTGATAGAATATATAAGAATCATCATAAACTGATACAAATTCATAACCAGTATTAATTAAAAGAGCTGAAATATAAACAATAAAAATAATATTTGCAACAATGAATATCGTTGATAGTGATAAAAATTTACTTTTATTTTTCATAAAATTATACTTTTTTGCCACAGATTAACACTGATAAAACACAGATTTTTAATAAATAAAACGCTTAAACTCTACTTCTTTTCTTCCAAAATTTATCAATAATCCAATTTCAATATTAGCTGCTTTTAATTGATTCAAAATTTGTGCTTCATCCTTCGGATTATATTCAGGAGATACTTTTAATTCTACAATAACTTTGTTATCAACAAATAAATCTGTAAAATAATTTCCAACTATTTCTTCTTTATAAATCACTTCTAAAGCATATTCCAATTCTACTAAATGATCACGTTCCAGTAATTCAACTTGTAAAGCTCTTTGATATACTTTTTCCAAAAAGCCATAACCGAGAATGTTATAAACTTCAAAAGCAGACCCAATTATATCTTTTGTGATCTTTGCATGTTTTAATTCCATTTCTTATCCATGTCAATCAGTGTTGATCTGTGGCTTAATTATTCTTTTGGAGAATCTTCTGCAACCTCGGCTTTAAATTTTCATACTCTGCAACGGATCCAATATGATCATAAGCAAGAGAAAATTGTCGATCCAGCATCAAAAAATCAACTAATATCTTCTTCATCAATTCATCACTTTCTATATCTTTATTCTTCTTGAGTATTTGAAGACATTCTTTTACACCATCTTTTACTTTTTCATATTTAATCTTTCTTTCTTCTGATAAATCATTATTCTCAATATAACAGTCTATCATTTCTTCCAGATCAATTTTTCCAATGATCTCTTCAATTCTGAAATAATTTGCTTTAACAAAAATAATTTTTCCTTCAGAAAAGTCTGGATCAATCTCTACAGCCGTTCTTAATTCATTAAGAGCCAATGAATATAATTTTTTATCAATTAACAGCTGACCAATTTTGTAATGTACTTTTGAATCAATCCCCAGCTTTTCAAAATTAGCCATTGATTCAGATATGATCTTGATATGATCTATATAATTTTGAATTTCATAATCGGAGAACATATCCGAATTATACTCATAGATATATGTAAAATTGATATACGCTTTATAATAATTCTTTTGCTTGAAATAGATTCGACCCAATTCATATCTTGCTCCAAAGTCATTTCTATCGAGTATTACAACCTGCTCAAACTCTCTAATAGCGCTATTTAATTCACCTAATCTCAAATATGTTTCACCAAGATTACCTCTGATTACCGGGTTATTCTCATCCTGTTTTAATGCACTTATAAATTTCTCAAGCGCATGAAAAAACTTCCCTTCTTTAAAAAATTTAATTCCTTCGATCATGTAATGATTAGTTTTCATAGTAAGGATTATACTATAATATTTGTACACATACAATATATTATGCCATAGATAATTACCCGCATATTGGAAAGGTTAAAAAATAAAGAAATAGGGGAGGGGAGTGTTGAAACAACGGAATTTATGAAAAATTTTTATTGACAATTCCATTTATGTTCTATAAAATGTTAATCCAGCGCTGGGAGATAGTATAACGGCAGTACGACGGACTCTGACTCCGTTTGTCTAGGTTCGAATCCTAGTCTCCCAGCCATTCAATTTCCTGGCGCTATCGTCTAGGGGTTAGGACGCAGGATTCTCATTCCTGAAACCGGGGTTCGATTCCCCGTAGCGCTATTCTTACGACCTGAATAAGTAAATCTTGAAATATTATGCACCCGTCAAAACCTCAACATACGTTTGTATGCCTCGGTTTGTCCGAATACAGAATATTCCAACCTTTATCTCATTCAGAACGTAAGAATGGCAATGAAAAAAAATATAACTATTATCTATTAGAAACATCCAATGTTGTAATATAATCAATATTTATCAGCTAAAACGGTTCCAATACTATTTTATTATCTGTGTTATCCGTGTTTTATCTGTGGCTAAATTTTCTTCAGAGTAAGTTTTATTTCTTCACAACTGTAGATTCAGGATTATATAACTCTACACTTTTCTTAGTTAAGACTTTCGCAACAAAATCAATTTTAGTTCCCTTTCTAAGAAGACCATTATTTCTGATCCTAAGAAAGTCTGCAAGTTCTATAACTGTTGATATTTCCTGATTTCCAGTGTCATCACTTATAAATAACTCAAATTTGTTTTTCTGATCCTTTTTATTTTTAACAATACCTGAAATACGAACAAATCTACCTATATAATTTCCGATTTCACTAATAGAAGTTTGAATCACAGATTTGTAATTGACTTGAATCACATTCATCGATGAGATAATAAATTCTGAATTTGTCTTATACATCTTCATTATCCCCTTACATTTAAGTACATCTCCAGGTCCGGGCACGTAGTCCGGTTTCTTTCCATTGATTTTCCACAAGATTGCATTTATCTTATTGCCTGTGTCTTTTTCAGTAGTTAAAAACATGATTCCTTTGGTTCCAAAATCCTTTGTTTTTTGTACAATAATGATTTTTTCCTCAACAACTTCAATTTGTTTAATTTTCTTTGGAACTGGTTTAAATGACATTGGATTAAACGGCAAAATACAAATTTCGTTTTTATATTCTGTAAGAAGTCCAACAACCTCCAATTTATCTCCTGCTTTAATTTTGTCAAAATCTTTATCAAGATTCAAATATCCAGGAACAATTACTTTCAACAGTTTATTTGATTTAAGTTCCCGAACCAAATACTCTGTAATATGATTACCGGACAGTATAGAATCTATTCTTACAGCTATTTTTATTCCAAAATTCATATTTTTTCGCATTACATCTCCGACAGAATTAAGAGTAATAACCGGTCTTTCTCGAATAAATAAATTGTCTATTTTCTCTAATTTCATGTAAAGATTTTTTTCTTCATTTACAATATCACCTCGAATCCCCACTGAAAAACCAACTATTGGTATATTTCCCATTTTTATCAATTCTCTTATAATTTTGTCCGGGCATCTAACTTCAATATTTCCAGTTCCATCATCAAGAATAAATGTAAAAACCTTAGTCTTCATATCATATATTGGCTGTCCGGATACTTTACCGGTAATATGCATAAATATATTCTTTTTGCTCTGAACCACATCAGCAATTGTACTAATCTTTTTAACTGATACTTTTTTAACATTGTTGTAATATGCCAACGTTCCGATCAAGGCGAATGCTAAAAAAATTGACAGGATAGACAGTATTCCACTAGCCCCATTATTTGAATCTGGTTTTGAAATTTCATATTTAAATTTTTTAGAACACTCCGGACATTTAATTTCGATTTTTTCAGATATCTTGTTATTTGACATTTTAATCTCCAATTATTAATCTATGATTATGTACGGAATTATACCTGAAACTGACATTACCGTCAAACAACTGCATAAATATCAAATTAACATTAAAGCAATTATTGTAGGAAACAGCCCTGCAGACAGGGTCACAATTAAAAAATACAAAATTTTACCACGAAGGACACGAAGAAAAAAGAAGAATTAGACATGATAAAATAAGAAAGGGAAAATTGAAAAATGCGATTGCTGTCATTCCCCGACTTAATCGGGTAATCTATTCAAATTGTTGATACAAAAAAATGGATCCTATGGTCAAGCCATAGGATGACAGAGGGATTGTAGCACAGTCTGCCGCCCGTTCCTATATATGGTGTTTTATCTGTGTTAATCTGTGGCTAATTTTTATATCTTTTTCTTTCTTCTGTAATTGCCTTTAATAGCATTTTCGTATAGAATCAATCACAAATTATTATTAAAGGAAATATATGACAATCAGAACCCGATTTGCGCCAAGCCCTACAGGTTATTTACATCTTGGCGGCTTAAGAACAGCACTTTATAATTATCTTTACAGCAAAAAACATTCAGGCAAATTTATATTGAGAATTGAAGATACAGATAGAAACAGATTTGTTCCTGGGGCAGAAGAACAACTTATTTCTACACTTAGTAATCTTGGCATTCAATGGGATGAAGGTCCGGACATGGGAGGACAGCTCGGACCATACAGACAAAGTGATAGATTGGATATATACAAGAAATATATCAATAAACTAATTGATTCTGATAATGCTTATTACTGTTTTTGTTCTACGGAAAGATTAAAAGAAATCCGCGAAAAAGCATCAAAAGAAAAAAGATCTACAAATTATGACAGACACTGTTTGACATTAAGTAAAGAATCAATTCAAAAAAAACTGGATGCAGGAGAAAGATATGTTGTCCGGTTAAAAATTCCGGACACTGAAAATATTGTCTTAGATGATATTATTCACGGTCCGGTCAAGTTTAAAGCCGAGCTTATTGATGATCAGATCATCTTAAAATCAGATGGTTATCCTACATATCATCTCGCAAACGTTGTTGATGATCATTTGATGCAGATTACTCATGTTATAAGAGGAGATGAGTGGTTATCTTCTACTCCTAAGCACATTGTACTTTACAATGCATTCAAATGGGAAATCCCAGAATTTGCACACCTTCCGCTTATTTTAAATGCTGACAGATCAAAGCTTAGTAAAAGGCAGAACGATGTTGCGGTAGAAAATTATCTAGAAAAAGGATTTATACCTGAAGGGCTTTTGAATTATCTGGCACTTCTGGGATGGTCTAACAAAGACGACATGGAATTTTTTACATTAGAATCCCTTAAATCAATTTTTGATCTTAAAAATGTCAGTAAGAGCGGATGTATCTTTGATCCAAGAAAATTGATACATATAAATGGGCTTCAGCTACGATCTTTAGATGAAGCAGATCGAAAAAACAGAATCCAGAATTATCTTGAAAAAACATTCATATTTAATAAGTCAGGCGATTGGATAAATAACTTTATCCAGGAAATTCAGGAACGGATTAAGACTTTTAATGATATTTCAGTTTTTTTTACTCCATTTATTGAAAAAATTGAATTCTACGAAAAGAAACCAGCAAAAAAATTCCTTCACTCTACATTTTCTATAAAAGTTCTTAATTTTACAGCAGATCTTATAAAGAAAACTAAACTAAGCGATCATACTGAATTGGACAGAAGTCTTCGTGAATTAGCCGAAAATCTTGAAATTTCTTTTGGAAAAGTTGCAGGAGTATTACGAGTTGCTTTAACGGGCAGGGGAGTTTCTATTGGTCTCTTTGGACTCTTTTCATTACTTGGCAAAGATATTGTCCTTGACAGGATTTCTCAGGCAATTGAATTCATCAATAATGACTATGAGGAAAAAGATGTAAAATGAGTTTAATTGACCATAAAATCTATTTTATTGATGATGACACTACTTTCTTAGATACTTTTTCCTCTATACTCCATGATGAAGGATATGAAGTTGAAACATATACTGATGGAAGAATTGCAATTGAAAATATAAAGAGTCTTGATTCTTTACCAATAGTTATTACAGATATAAATATGCCTTCTTTAGGTGGCCTTGAAATCTTGAAACAAATCAGGGAAATCAACGAGTTAATACCAGTTATCATGATTACCGGACAGGTTGATTCAGATGCCTTTATGGAAGCAATTAATAATCATGCAAGTTATCTTTTAATGAAGCCTTTTGATATTGATCAATTGATAATGTTCCTTAGAAAAGCAGCTGACAGAATATCATTAATTATTGAAAATCAGAGACTACTGACAGATCTATCAGAAAAAAATATGAGATTAAAAAGATATTCAATGCTTTTTAAAAATATTTTTGATTCGCTCAATCTTGGAGTTGTTCTTTTGAATTCTGATTATCATGTTCTCTATTTTAACCTTGAATGTGAAAATATATTCGATTGTCTTGAAGAAGATGTATTAAAGGAAAATTTTCTTGATTCACACATTCTTCCTAAATTTATCTCAGATAAAATACGAAAAAATATAACACTGCCAACTTATTTTTTTAAATATAGAGACAGCCATAATAATCACTTTCTTGTTTACTCACTTAAACTGGATATTTCAAAAGAGTCATTTTATCTAATAACCTTCGAAAATCTTACCAGAATGCACGAGCTTGAATCTGAACTCACTAAAAATGCAGAATTTATTCAAATTGGAAAGTTTTCTGCAATGATCGCTCATGAGATCAGAAATCCTCTTACTGGAATGAAAACACTTTGTAACTATATAGAAATGAATGAATCAATTGATAATAATGAAATCAAGGAAATTGTCACAGATTTTAATCGTGAAATAAACAGAATGCATAGTTTGACTGATAATATCCTGAAAGCTTCTAAAAATTATGATGATGTCCTTATTTTTGGAAGTACCAATGTTGTTGAAAAACTCACTGGGATGAAAAGAATACTATCTGGTATGACTAAAGATAATATCGAAATTGACTATATTCTTTCTGAATCTTCAGACATTCAATCACTTACTGCTGCAATTTCACCTGATCTTTTTGATCAAATAATCAAAAATGTTTTTAAAAATGCATGTGAGACCATCGAAGAATCCAAATTAACTGATGGTAAAATAATTCTAAAAATATCAAAAACTAACATTAAAAATAGAAATTATTGTATAATAGAAATTATCGATAATGGAACAGGATTTCAAAAATTTCCTGATTTTGATACTGAAACTCTTTATACAACCAAAAAAGATGGAATAGGTTTTGGATTAACTATTTGCCGAAAAATTCTGGCATCTTCTGAAGGATATATAAAATTTTCAAATAATAGGAGAGGGGCTACAGTAAGAATAGAAATCCCAGAATTTGATGGAAAAGATTAAAGCAAATATATTAGTCATAGATGATGAAAAGATTATCCGGACATCCCTCGACAAGTTCCTTTCCATGAAGGGTTTTTGTGTCCGGACAGTTCAAAACACTAGTGAAACATTATCAACTTTGCAGACCTTTTCTGCTGATGTGATCCTGCTTGACTTGATGCTTGGCAAGGAAAATGGTCTGGAACTTTTAAAAAAAATCAATGATGAAAATGCAATAATAATTATGATGACTGCTTATGGGACAGTAAAAACTGCGGTTGATGCTGTTAAGTCTGGAGCTTATGAGTACATTACAAAACCTTATGATATAGAAGAACTATTGCTCATAATTGAAAGAGGGCTAAATAGTAAAAAGAATAACAAATTATTAGATTTCTATAAGAAAAAAAGTCTTACTCGATATACATTTGATCGTATAGTCTCAGAATCTCCTGCAATGAAAAAAGCTGTAAAACTCATGCAAAAGGGGATAGAAAAAAATGTAGGTTCAATCCTTTTATCAGGCGAAAGCGGAACAGGTAAAGATTTTTTATCAAAAGTCATTCATTATAATTCCTTCAGAAGTGAACAACCTTTTTTTGTAATTAATCTTGCGGCTCTCCCTGAGAATCTAATAGAAAGTGAACTGTTTGGTTATTCAAAAGGTTCCTTTACAGGGGCTGAAAAAGATCATACAGGAATGTTTGAATTAGCTCATAATGGAACTCTTTTACTTGACGAAATAACAGAATTTCCATATAATCTTCAGGCAAAACTGCTGCGAGCAATAGAAAATAAAGAAATTAAAAAAGTTGGGAGTGAAAAAATTAAAGTCGTTGATGTCAACCTTATTTTTGCATCGAACAGAAATCTGAAAGACTTTACAAGTGAAAAAAAATTGCGGAGAGATTTGTTTTACAGAATAAATTCTTATCCTATAACTATTCCACCTTTACGCGAAAGAAAAGAAGATGTTATTGGAATTTCACAAAACCTGCTTGAAGATCTAAGTGGAACTTTTAATGTTGGATTGAAGCATTTTTCATCCACCTTTACTAATCATCTGTTATCATATCTTTGGCCAGGTAATATAAGAGAATTAAAGAACTTCATTGAGCGAAACATCATACTTAATGAATGTGATGATGATGTTTTAAGAATTTCAGAAGAAATACAGCAACCAGTTACGTTCCATGAAAGAAAAATTGATTCATTAAAAATTGAAAATTATGATTTTGAAGGGAAAACTTTGGATGATATTGAAAAACTGCATATTACAGAAACACTTCGTTTATCCTGTTTTAACATTTCCAAAGCTGCAAGAAGTCTTGGTGTTGGACGAGGAGCATTAAGGTACAAAATAAAAAAACATGGTATTACTCTGCACTCAGAATGAAAAAAATTTATGGCTTAAAAAATTGGAGCTTTCAAAATTATGAAAAAACATAAAAAATATTTATTGATACTGGCTATAGTTGTAACAATAATAATAATTTTTGCTGGTAATTATGGGCTTTTTGTATTCCATGGACCACCTGGAAAAATAAAACTTATCAGCAAAAAAACATTTACTTTGCGACATATTATCATTAAGTGTGATAATTATTACAAGGATAGAAAAACTGGAAAAACAGATTTTTTTACTAATCTTATTCTTATAAATAATCAGATGAAATCAGATGGTTTGCTTGAAACTTTTGATGATGCACAGATTAAAATTTTCTCAACAACGCTTCTAAAGGACCTTGAAAAAATAAAATAAAAGTAGTAAATTTTAATATAACGTGACCATATGTCGATATGGAATGTATCAGATTCATAATGTATGGTAAAATAGGCATTGGATGTAATAATGGTAGAAGAAATTAAACGCAGTAAAAAGTTGGTAATAGCTTATTTTGGGATTTTGCTCCTCGCATTTTCAGTATTTCAATATTTTTTGCTATTTAAAGTAAACTCAAAAATGTATGCTTTGTACGGAAGCATCTTTTTGGCATTTGTCTCTTTTCTCTTTTTTTATTTTCTAATTAAAAAAACAATGACAACTGTAATTGATGACATTGCAAGGAAAAAATACGAGCTTAGTTCAATTAAGCAGATAAATAATGCCATAATTAATGTTTTACATCTGGATGACCTTCTGGAACTGATCATCAACATCGGACTTCAGGTTATGAATGCCGAAAAAGGATCTATCATGCTTATTGAACCAGACAGAAATATCCTTATTCTCAAATCAGCAGTCGGCATGCCAAAAGAGCTTATTGGAAAAATTGAACAAAAACTTGGCGAAGGCGTTGCTGGATTTGTTGCAGAAAATGGTGAACCACTTCTAATTGAAGATATTTTTAAAGATAAGAGATTTGGCAAAAAAAGACCTAAAAATCAGGATATGTATAAAAATAACTCCCTTATTTCAGCCCCTCTTTTAATCAAAAAAGAAATAATTGGTGTTATAAATATCAACAATAAAAAAGATGGTTCCATATTTTCTCAGGATGACCTAGAACTCCTTATTACACTTGCTAATCAGGCAGCAATAAGCATTGAGACTGCAAAACTTCATGAAAATGTTAAGGAATATATCATTTCTGTTGTAAAAATGGCTACAAGAGCACTAGAAGCAAAAGATGAATATACATTTGGCCATTCTGAACGAGTAACACAATATGCTGTTGATATCGCTGAAAAAATGGGTCTTGATAGTGAATTGAAAGAGAATTTGCGAAAGGCTGGTCTTTTACATGATATCGGAAAAATTGGTGTCCGCGAATCAGTTCTTTTAAAACCTGGACGCCTTACAGACGAAGAATTTGCCGAGATTAAAAGCCATCCAACAATTGGTTATGAAATAATTGAAAGTATGGAAATAGATGAATCAATTAAGGATGCTGTTCTTCACCACCATGAAAGATTTGATGGTTGGGGATATCCTGATAAACTCAAAGGCGAGGGAATTTCACTCTTATCCAGAATACTTTGTGTTGCTGATTCTTTTGATGCAATGAGCTCAAACAGACCTTATCGTAAAGCTCTTCCTGCAAAAATAGTAATAAGTGAACTAACAAAGAATTCAGGTACTCAATTTGATCCTGAAATTGTCGTAATATTTCTTGAAATACTTCGGGGACAAGGTTATTACAAAGAAGAAGATCTTATTGAAGAAACTGAAGAACCTAAAGAAACTGAAGAAAAATAACTATTTTTTATTCCCAATGTGAAAATTTTAAGATTTGCTCATTCAGAACCAAGATTTCTTCTATGTCTGATACTCTCACCTATTGATTCTGAATCCATCAGAGAAATATCAATACCAGCAGGTATTCCAAAGTTCAAAACAGAAAATTGTAAATCATTGAATTCTTTTTTTATCTTCTCAACGATGTAATTAATCGTTACCTGTGCTTCAACACTATATTTAAAAGAAAAAAGGACTTCCTTTATTTTTTCAGATCGAATTCTTTCATACAATAATTCAAAGTCTGGAATTGCAGATGTTTTTTTCTTTTTCTTGGTACTGAAATCAAAAAGTCCATCTGTAACAACATAAATCCCATTAAAGGAATTTGATTTTTCAATAATTTCTATATCATCAAAGTTTTCTACAACACATAATAATTCACAATTACGTGAACTTTTATCACTGCATATTCCACATAATTCTGAGAGTGAAAAGTTTCCACATTCTTTACATCTTGCAGAATTTCCTACAAATTTTTTCATTGTATTGATACAATTATTCTTATCATGATCTGATAAGTTTAAAAAAACTTTTGCATATCTTTTGGCAGTAATTGGACCTAGACCTGGAAACAATCTGAATATTTTTTCAAGTTCCTGGAGATCTTTATTCATAGTTAAAATAAGCCTGGAATATTCATCCCTCCGGTAATCTTACCCATTTCGTCTTCAGAATATTTAGAAGCTTTTCCCTGTGCATTATGAATAGCAGCCAGAATAAGATCCTGTAATGTTTCAACATCTTCTGGATCCACTACTTCAGGATCAATAGTCACAGACTGAACTTCCAACTTACAGTTCACTTCGCATTTTACCATGCCACCACCTGAACTACCTTCAACTACGTGGTCTTCCATTTCATTCTGCACATCTTCCATCTGCTTCTGCATCTTCTGAGCCTGTTTCATCAATTGATTCATATTTCCACCTGGAAATCCAGAAAAACCTTTTTTACCCATCTTAATTATCCTCCAGTTTATCTAATCGTTTTACACTCACTACTTTTCCACCACCAAAAAGCTTCATTATATTTTTAACGGCCGGCATATTTCTTGCCTGTTCCAACAACACTTCCGCTTCATCATCTTTCCAGTTTTCAGTCCCCTCATTTCCCTTACTTTTAAATATAGGTTCCATATCAGAATCAAAAAAACTACATAAAACTTTTCTTATCTTGATTTTATTTTCAGGTTTATCCAACGTAGTCTTATGGAATTTCATATCTCCAGGAAATTCCACTACAAGCGTATTTCCCTTTTTCTCATAATGTACTGCTTCTCTTATAAGAGCATGCAGCAATGGGTAACTCTTCTTTAAAGACTGCATAAGTTGACTCCACACCTGAGATGTTACGTCAGCTGTTTCATCATCATTTTCTATCACTTCTATTTTTTTTGTTTCCAGTTTCTTTTTCTGTTTAACTTCTTTTTTTACTTCATGTTTAATTTCCTGACTCTTTTCAATTACTGGTTCAGGAACACTAACTTTTTTTTCAATCTTTATCTTTTTTTCTGTTTTTGTTTTCTTTTTCGGGGTCACTATTTCTGGAATCTGAACAACTTCTGAAATTTTTCTAGTATTAACAATGTTATACATATCAAAAAGAACTATTTTCAGAAAAATATTTTCATCTTTGATATTTTTAAGATTCCTTCGACAATCCATTAAATATCTTGATAATTCAATAATCTGTGTAAGGGAGAAATTATTTTTGACAGGAATTTTGCCGGACATCCTGTCCGGACTTCTAAGAATATCACTTATTTTTACAAATAATGCATTTAAAACTGAGTCTAGAGTAATCCTCTGCTCAAATAAAGTATCAGTATAATTAAGTAGTTCAATTTCTGAATCACAATTAAGAATCAATTCAAAAATCTGTTGTACTTCATTTTCTGTAATAAAACCTAACGCATTTTTTACAAGATTTTCATCAATTTCTTTACTGGAAGAATAGAAAATTACTTCCTGTAAAATAGTAAGCGAATCCCTGATACTTCCATCAGCACTGAGTGCAATATTGAATGCAGCATCAGAATGTATATGAAAACCTTCCTTTTCTGCAATTTGTGTAATATGTTTTCTTATTACCTGAGGATCAATTTTATTAAATGAAAATCTCTGACACCTTGAATGGATTGTTTTAAGTATCTTTTCAGGCTCAGTTGTAGCAAGAATAAAAATAACATGTTTCGGTGGTTCTTCAAGGGTTTTAAGAAATGCATTGAAACCCTGAGTTGTTATCATGTGGGCTTCATCAATAATATAGACTTTATATTTTCCGTTTGCAGGTAAATAATAAACTCTTTCCCGTAATTCTCGAATTTCATCTACACCATTATTACTAGCAGCATCAATTTCGATAATATCCATGAATGAATCTTCATTTATACTGATACAATTTTCGCATTTATCACATGATTCGCCATTTTTAAGATCCAGGCAGTTAACTGTTTTTGCAAAAATTCTTGCTGTAGTTGTCTTTCCAGTACCTCTTTCGCCGGCAAAGATATAAGAATGAGAAATTTTCTCATTTATGATGCTATTTTTTAATAGATCAATTAGAAGATTTTGACCACAAACTTCATGGAAATGCTGCGGTCTGTATTTTCGATATAGTGAAATTTGTTTCATTTTTTTTTATTAAGAACCGTGCACCTTTCTTTGAACTGTAATTCCCAGTCGTTATCTTAACAGTTAATTCCCAACAGGCACCCCTGCAACACCTGATAAACACTGCTTATGGCTGCTCGGTTCCCCGTCTGACCAGATTCACAAGATACCAGTGTACAAGACCCATTGATCAACACCACTTATCAAGAGCAGCCCTGAAAACTGACAAGCCCTCGGAAAGGAATTCAACCCCGCTGTAGCCGATTGCGGGTATAGGGCACGGCTAGCTCCCCGTCTAGCACGGTTCCATAAATTTTATTTCTAATTCTGCGTGCATTCAAAAAGTTAAAGCAAATTTGAATGCTTATTCACTATTATGCCACTAGACATTCAACATAATTTCAAAAGCGTAGTGAATTGAAATTATCTGCTTGAATGCGAAGCGATATAATTTGGCGGAGAGGGAGGGATTTGAACCCACGGTACGTCACCGCACACACGCTTTCCAAGCGTGCACCTTAAGCCACTCGGACACCTCTCCAATAATTTTATTACGGAGAGAGTGAGATTCGAACTCACGAGACACCTTTTGGGCATCTACCCGATTTCGAGTCGGGCGCTTTCGACCAACTCAGCCATCTCTCCTCAACTGCGTAAAAAAATTCTGCATCAACTGCAGACTTTTGTCCTTTAGTAAACCTTTACTCACTTCTATAGAATGATTTAACTTCAATGAGCGTATATCAAATAAACTTCCAAATGCACCTGTTTTATCCTGTTCAAGACTGAAAACTAATCTTTTAAAGCGTGCATGCATAATAGCACCGGCACACATCAGGCACGGTTCTAAATTAACATAAATTTCACAATCAGTCAATCTCCAACTTTTCAATTTTTTACAGGCCATCCTTATCACCCTGATTTCAGCATGATCTGTTGCAACTTGTGATGATTCTTTTATATTATGTGCTCTCGCTATAACTTCATCACCTCTGACAATAATGGCGCCAACAGGGACTTCTTCTTTTAAAAAAGCCTTGCCTGCTTCCTGTAATGCTATATTTAAGAATTTTAAATCTCTGTCTGTTTTTTCCATAGGCTGATATATTATCATAAATTTTACAAAGTTAAAAAACTATTTACACTTTAGTACATACCCAGACTTCTTCCGCTGGAAAATTTTGTGCCCATTCTTTAGTAACCGGGCTATAATCTCCTTCTGAATCCGGAAGAGCTGACAGCTCATGCAAGGCATCAATTCGAAATCCTTCACGAGTCAGCAAATCAATCCATTTTCCATGTGGAAGATGAAATTCTGTTTCCAGGGGAGCATCAAGCCACTTTACCAAATGCATATTCTGATAATTACGCAACAATTCCTTTCCTGGGGGACCACCATCCTCCATTTCCTGGCATGTAAGGATATAAAAAATCGAATTAGTTAAAAATACGAGTTTGCCTCCAGGACTAATTACACGAGATGCTTCGGGAATCCATAGATAAGGATCAGACCAGAGCGCAGCTCCATATTCTGAAATAACAAAGTCAAAACTACTATCTTCAAAGGGGAGATCTTCACCAAAGCCTTCCATGAACTGAATTTCAAGCTGATATTTTCTATTCATTTCTTTTGCTGTTTCCAGTTGCAACGGGGTAGGATCAATACCAATTACAGTTGCACCCCGACGTGCCATCCATGCTGAAACATATCCTGTGCCACAACCTGCTTCAAGTGCTTTTAGTCCAGACATATCATCGGGAAGTAACCTAATTTTTGCCTCTGGAATTTTCCATATACCCCAACATGGTTCTGTATTCCACCTCTTAATGATCGATGATTTTACCTCTTGCGAATGCTCGGTCCAGGCCTCAACATTTCCTTGCAGATAATCTGGTTTATTCTTTCTCAATTCATTCTCATTCATAATAATTCCTTTTAAGCGAAGCCTATGGTCTATCAGGTCTCATTCCCCTTGATGATGCACCTTCTCTATTAACAGGTGCTCCAATTTCTCCATGAGGTTTATATATAATTTTCCTTCTTCTTTTCTTTTTAATGATTTCATCTGTCATTTTTTCAGAATCTGGTTCTTCAATTATCACATCTTTATTATTTAATCCTTCTTCGAATTGTTTTACAACCGGGTGATCAGGACGAATTCCTAGAGTTTTAGCATCTATTCGTAAATCTGATGGAAACAGTACTTTTTTACTTGTGTTAACTTGCTTAATCACTTCATTTTTTTTCAGTTCTCCAACTTCATCACCACTTTTAGGTTTATCGCAACAACTGGTAACTGAAAATCCCAGGGCAGCAATCATGACCGCAGCAATTTTACCCATTAAGGAAGATTTATGTTCTGGAGCAACAACCGTTTCATCTATTATCATTTTCAATTGCTCTACAGGAACAACTTTTAACATTACAATTTCTGAAGGACTCAATTCTAAATCTATTGAATATGCAGCTTCGTCTCGTTTTTCAATAAGAAGTTTTCTAAATTCTTCATCTACTGAAGCTTTTTTTACAAGTAATTCAATACCACACGGAATATTTCTAAAATATTCCCCAGATTCAGGATTTTTTTCTTTATCATGATTTTTCATATAATATAACCTCCAGAGACTATGTTACATTATAACATATACTACTTTTTGTTAGTAGCACAGCATGAAATAAACAAATTTCCGATAAATTCATGGCATAAATCTGTTATAGAGCTTGTAGGTTTGGATGCATAAATAGATAATCACCCAGAAATTTCGCCTTTCATTCCAACTATTGGAGCTTGTCTTTTTTTTCCAAGCAACATTTTATAGAATACGAAACAAAAAGAAGGCTCCAATTAAATTTCTGGTTAACTATCTATTCATGCTTCTCGCTCAAAGGAAAAAAAGCACTGCTTAAATTTCCTTTATTCAAAATGGGAGTCTGTTATTCTTGTGTCAAAAACCAAAACTAGACACCTAAATTTTGCTTGCGAATGTCAAGAAAATAGACCTGATCCACGATTTTTTCCATTGCATCAACCTGTTATAGAGCTTGTAGGTTTGGATGCATAAATAGATAATCACCCAGAAATTT
>DAOVTB010000126.1 GCA_030633305.1 Candidatus Muiribacteriota bacterium | reverse complement strand
ATTTGGAACTAATATAAGATAATTAAAAAGCATACGTGAAAGCTCTGTATAGAATTCAGATCGAGATGCAATTTCTTCTTCACCCATGGAACATGCACGAAGCAGATTCTGATAATCTTTGTGTCGAAATTCTAAAAAAGCCCACCGCATTTCCCAGAGAATCTTAGTCTGGGAAGAGCGATCAAGTGGTATCTTTCCTGCAACTAATCGCGAGTAATTCATTTCAATCTCCTGAAAAGCTTAAACTCTTTATATATATATTTAGTATTTTAACACATTTCTTTGATAAATCCTGACTAAAAATTGAAAAAAAAAGTAGGAAAATGATTTTATTCATTTTCCTACTTTTTAACTTAAACAGTTCAACGTACTGATTACTGTTTTAACAGAATGCATAATTTCAATATATGCTTTTTTTCTTCATTTATAAGATCTTTTACAATTTTATTTTCAGTCTCGTCCTCAGAACCAAGAGCTTCAAGAACTTCCATGAAAAAAAGGATATTTGATTTTTCCATTCCAATAGCATATTTAATAATATCTTGTTTTGAATCAAATTTTTTAAGAAACTTCGGCATATCATCAAGTTCTGGAAATACTTCAACATCCGCCAGTTCTTTCAAATAAAGACCCATTTCTTCATTTCCCCAGTAATCAAGGAAAGATGACGATAACTTTTTTCCAAGCCTGTCTCTCATTCCAGTAAACAGGTCTATATGATGTTTTTCTTCATTTGCAAGATACACGAATAATTTCTTACTTTCTTCATCTTCAGCATGAGCTGCCAATTTATTGTAAAAATCAGTCCCGTGTTTTTCAATATTAATAGCAATCTCAAATACTTCTTCAATACTGTATGGATGTGACATATTTAAACCTCCAAAACTATGTTGTCTCTGTACTACTCCGAAAGAGCTGCCGGCGGGTAAACAAAAACTCGCTGTCCAAGTTCTCTATCAAGCATAAAAATTCCATTTCCAGAAGTACCGATCAGTTTCAATTTATTCACAATATCACTTGCAGTAGCTTCTTCTTCAACTTGTTCATTCACGAACCACTGTAAAAAGGAACTTGTTGCATGATCGCGGTTATCGATCGAGATATCTAATACCTTATTAATACTTTCTGTAATAAATTCTTCATGTTTTAATGCAGCTTCAAATGCAGCAAGTGGAGTTTCCCATTCATGCTGTGGAGTCTCAAGTTTATCAAGTAAAACTCTTCCTCCTCTTTCAGTTACATAATTCAATAATTTTACTGCATGAGTCTGTTCTTCCAACGCCTGATTTTTCATATATGAAGAAAAACCAGAAAGACCTTTGCTTTCAAAATACATTGACATGGAAAGATAAAGATATGATGAAAAAAATTCTTTGTTGATCTGTTCATTCAGTGAATCTAATATTTCTTTTTTTATCATTTTTATAACTCCTTAGGCCAGTTAACTTGTCCACAAACCATGTTTTGAACAATATTCTCTTACTTTATAGTTTTCACAGCAGCTTGAAAATTCAGCAGCAGGTTTTTCACCTGGTTTCAGATGTTTTCGGAATACTCCACCACAACATTCTACTTCTATCCATTCGATATAATGATCGTCTACCATTGGATGTTCTACATCACCAACCTTGACCATAAGCTTTCCGTTTTCTAAATTCGCAACTGGAACATGTTTTTCTTTTCCACCGTCAACAGTTTTTTCTTCAAGCTTTTCCATATCCTGTCCACAACATACCAAATGACCTTTATCGCCATTTAAAACTTCAATAATAATTCCACACATATTGCATTTGTAAATTGTATATTCTGACGCCATTTTATTTCTCCTTTTGTCTTTTATCTTCCAACATTTTTTCACCAAGTGATTTACCGATTTCTCTTATTTTTAATAATTCTTCATCATCCGGGACATACTTCATTTTCACAATTTCAAATGGCAATTCCCATTTTAATTCTTTCATCACATCTTCTATCTGCCCAATTGATTGACCGCCCCATCCATATGAACCAAAAGCAACACCTATCCTCTTCTGAGGATTCAAACCCTTCAGATAAGTCAAAAATGCTCCTACAGTTGGCAACATATTGTTATTCAATGTTGGCGAACCAACAATTATACATTTTGAGTTAAGCACATCAGTCATGACATCTGAAATATCGTTTGATTTCAAATCTCTCATAACAACATGAATTCCAGCTTCTTTTAAACCATAGCAAAATTCATTAGCCATCTTTTTAGTACTCTTCCACATCGTATCATAGACAATGACAGCTCTGTCATCAGCTTCATTATCTGACCATCTGCAATATTCACTGATTATCTGAGGAATATAATCTTTCCAAATCAGTCCATGACTTGGACATATCAAATCAATATCAAGACTACTTAGACTATCGAGTGCTTTTTTTACCTGGTTTCCGAAGGGAAGTACTATATTGGCATAATATTTCTTTGCTTCCTGATGCACAATATCCCAGCCAATTTCTGAATCAAAACGCTCAGAACTCGCTATATGCTGTCCAAATGCATCATTTGAGAAAAGTATATTTTCACCTGGAAGATAGGTTACCATTGAATCAGGCCAATGTACCATAGGGGTTTGAACAAAATGTAGTTGATGCTTTCCAAGTTCAAGTGAATCCCCGGATTTAACTACTTTAAATTTCCAATCTTTCTTAAAATGCCTTTTTAAACCTTGAACACCTTGAGGATTTGTAACAATTTCAGCATTTGGAGCAAGTTCAAGAACTTTTCCAATAGAACCCGAATGATCCATTTCAACATGGTTTGAAAGAATATAATCAATCTTTGAAGGATCGATTATACGGGTGATACGTTCAATCATCTGTTCACACAGTTCAGCCTTGACAGTATCTACCAAAACTATCTTTTCATCAACAATCAAATAAGCATTATAGGATGTTCCACTCTGAGTAAGGTAACCATGGAAATTTCTAATTTCCCAATCTGTAGCTCCTACCCAATATATACCTTTTCTTATTTCCTTTGAAAACACTTTTATTTACTCCTTATCAAATGAGTCCTTACCAACACCACAAAGCGGACATACCCAATCTTCTGGAATATCAGCAAAAGCTGTACCAGGAGCAACACCATTATCAGGATCACCTACTGCAGAATCATAAACATAACCACACACTGTACATACATAATTTTCCATTTAAATTTCTCCTTTTGTTTAAATAAGATATTAGTTCATCAATTACATGATATCAAAAATAAATTCATTTTTGTAAAAAAAGTAATCAATTTCCATTTCCGAGCAATTGACGAGATGATAGTTGGACTTTCCAAGTCATTTCAAAGCGAGACATACTCTTTTTGTATTTCAAGCTTTGAAATGACGCTGGAAAATTCAAATATCGCTCGTCAATTGTTCGGGAAATATCTTTTTAATAATCCTTCAAAGGCTCTTCCATGTCTAGCTTCATCTTTGCACATTTCATGGACAGTGTCATGAATCGCATCAAGACCAAGTTTTTTGGCCTTAGTTGCAATATCTTTTTTCCCAATACAGGCACCATGCTCTGCTTCAACTCTCATTTTCAGGTTGGTTTTAGTATCTGCCACAACTACTTCACCAAGTAATTCGGCAAATTTAGCTGCATGATCAGCTTCTTCGAAAGCAATCCTTTTATAGGCTTCAGCAACTTCAGGATAACCTTCTCTGTCAGCCTGTCTGCTCATTGCAAGGTACATTCCAACTTCGGTGCATTCACCAGTAAAATTCATTCTGAGTCCTTCAAGTATGTCTTTATCAACACCCTTTGCAACTCCGATATGATGTTCATCAGCCCATGCAAGCTCACCTTCTTGTTGTTCAACAAATTTTTCTTTTGGAGCCTGACAAGTTGGACATTTTTCTGGTGGGAATTCTCCCTCATGAACGTAACCACAAATAGTACAAACAAATTTTTTCATCTTTAAAAATAATCTCCTTTTGTTTTTTATTAAGCCATAAAATGGCATCTATTGGTATAAGGTGCCAAAGCACTATGAATTTATTGCTAATCCCATCGTCATATAAATTAAAGTCCATTGGCACCAAACATTATCATTTTACTATTTTGTTTTTTTCTTATTCTTTTTTTAACTTCATGTTCATGCTCTTCATGGTGATTTCTTTCTTTTGGGCAGACTCAGTGGTCTGCCCCTACATTGTTTTACATTTTCTCTTGTTCCAGAGGGGTCATATTGGTATTTTGTATTATTATTTTATCTTTCCTTATCTTGTTAATCCTGTCTAATCTTTTCCTCTTATTTTTCTTATAAAAAAGCCATCTGTTTCCCTGCTTCTACTATGTAGTATTCACCTGATATTATCAAAAGCAGCCCGATTGCATATTTAACATAAGTCATCCAGTTCCCACGACTCTTTTTCACAAAAGCCAGTATCCCTGAAAAAGATGCAGATAAAAGCATAATTGTAGAAAGCCCGGCTCCATAGATCAAAAGGGAATATGCTCCTACCAGATATGACTTTGTTTGTGCCACATCCGCAAGAACTGCTGTAAGCGCTGGGCCCGAACACGGACCAAGAGCTAATGAAGTAGCTGCTCCAAATAAAAACAGTTTAAATATAGAATCTGGTTTGAATCTGGAGTTCAGATCAAAATTTGGAAAATTGATCATTCCAAAATAAACCAATCCAAATAAAATAAACATATTTCCAAAAATCAATTTTGTAGCATAATGTTGTAAATAACCTTCGATTACTCTGCCAAATGCAACACCAATGAGACCAAGTAAAACAAACATTACCAGGATTCCCAAAGTGTAGATAGCAGAATAATAGAAAAGTTTCAAAGGGGTTTTCTTTTCGTCAGGTTTAAATGACATATTGATCACGCCTATGGTCACAGGAATAAGAGGAAATACACATGGTGTAAGACTAATCAAAAAACCTGCCGAATAAAGCGCAATAATCTTACTTAGTGATAACATTTATTTCTCCAGTAACTTTTCAATTGCATCAGCTTCAGGAATTCCACCAAGAGTTTGAGCTTTTCCATTTTTTAATAAATAGAACGCAGGTACTCCCTGAACTCCATACTTTTGCGAAAGAATCCCATCGGTATCATAACCAAGGGTATGATTTAAATTCCTTTTTTTAACAAACCGTTTCACTGCTGATTGCGATTCCCTGTAATTAATAGCAATCCCAACAACCTTGATTTTATCTCCATATTTTTGTTCAAAAGAAGATAAATGCGGAAGTTCCTTTACACAATATGGACACCATACAGCCCAGAAATTAAGAAGAATCGGACGATCATATGACATTTTTCCAATATCCAGTTTTTTACCATCCAATGTATCTATTACAATACTTACTTTATTAGTAACTGGAACTACAGTTTCTTTCATATTTTTATCAACCTTGAAAGTTTTCTTCACTACAGGTTTTCCTTTAAGCAGTTTCTTTACGGCTCTGATAACTTTAAAGCTGTCAGGATCATCCTTTGTTCCAAATCGATCAACTATATTTCCTTTATCATCAATGAGAAACTTATTAAAATTCCAGGTAATTTTTCCAGCAAATTTACGATTGGTCTGCCTCTGAGTCAGAAATTTATAGAGTGGATGTCTATTTCTTCCTGTAACAGAAATTTTCTCAAACATTGGAAATGTTACACCATATTTTAAGGTACAAAACTTCTTGATTTCCTTATTCGACCCTGGCTCCTGCCATAGAAAATCATTTGATGGAAAACCAAGAACAGTAAAACCTCTATCCTTATATTTTTCATATAATTTCTGTAATTCCTTGTACTGATAAGTGTAACCACATTTACTGGCTACATTGACAATAAGGAGGGTTTTTCCCTGAAAATCTGACATTTCCTGCGATACTCCATCTATTGTCTTAACTTCAAAATCATATATATTATTGTGTAATTGCTCAGATAATACATCTTCAGAAGTATAAAAAAAGTACATAACTGACACGATTACCATTATAACTAGTAACTTTTTCATGATATTCTCCTTTGCACATTTTTGAATATTTTTTATTTTAAACAATTCTGCTCTGATATTTCATGAGCGATCCCAATTGGATCGCTCATGAAATGATCAGTTTAATACATACCGCATCCTCCACAGCTGCTGCATGAAGGTTTTTTTATTTTCAATTTACAGCATTTTTCAGTTCCTTTGATCTCACCACATTTTGAGCATAAAACTGGAGATTTAAGCTTTCCGATCTTACAGCATCCAGGTGATCCTTTATGCAAACCACATTTTTTACAGGATTTTGCTCCAATTTTTTTACAACAACTTGCTGTACCTTTTATTTCACCACATTTTGTACATAATGAAACAGGAGCTTTTTCAAGTTTTTCACCTTTACCTTTAATAACTTTTATATATTTTTCTGGATTTGCTTTTATTGGAGCCAGACATCCCGGACAGCATACATATATACGATATCCATCTACATCTACGAACAGGTTTTTATTAACATTCCCACCCATTACCGGACATGTTTTATTTCCTTCAGCCATTAAAACCTGGCCTGAAACAAAAACCAAACATAACATCAATGTAACTATTACAATTTTATTCATCACTTTCTCCATTCCTTCTTTTTTTCCAATCGATGGATTCAAAGTCCAAGATGGTTGTAATGTGGTTTGCAACTAATATGCCAATTTCAAAGAAAAAAAATACTCACCACGAAGAACATCCAGACTGTGTCGCAATTAAAAAAATAAAAAAGATCTCGCGCAGAGAACGCTAAGAACGCAGAGAACATTAAATAATAAAAAATAAACAAAATATGATTATACTGTCATACTGCGAGCTTAAGCCGCAGTATCTATTTAAATTGTTAAAAACGGAAAGATGGATACTACGATCAAGTCATACCCTATAGGAAACAGCCAGGATGACGAACGGATTGCGACACAGTCTGCAAGGGCTGTCCCTATATTTTTTTCTTTTTTCCCATTGTATCCTGTAATTAAATTCTTCTTTTCTTTATGCCTTTGTGTGATTCCTTTTTCTTTCCACTGTGGCGAGTCTTATCTTTTTCTTCCTTCATGTCTTTCATGTTCTTCATGGTGAATTCTTTTTTCTTGGCATGACATATTTCATGTCAGACATGACACATTGTCATGTTACGTGTCATGTGTTAAAATCAAGGCATGCAGAAAATCAATAATATAGAACAGTATTTTTCAACAGTTTTTGACTACATGCCACTGATTGTCTTCCTTCTTGATCCTGAACGTAATGTAATAAATATAAATCAGCTCGCCAAAGACTTTGTTAAATACTCAAATCAGAAAATTGTCGGAAAAAAAATTGGCTCAGCTATCAAATGTGCCAATCTGGGAGAAGATTCCGGAGAATGCGGGAAAACAGTGCACTGTGCAAATTGTAAAATCCTTTCAGCAATAAACCAGACTTTTATCACCGGAAAGGCACAGAAAAGAATTGAGGCTGTCATAAGACAGCATTCAGAAAATGAAAATTCCATTATGCATGCTTTAATTTCTACCGTAATACTTGATGTCCAGGATTCGAAGACTATATTGGTAAGTATTGAAGACATCACTGATTTGAAAAATTCATACAACAAACTTAAATATGCAAATGAATATACCGAAAGCATTATGGAATCTATCAACGATATTCTGATCGTAACTGATAAGAATAATTTAATAACAAAAGTTAATAAAAATACATTAGAATTGCTGGAATATAGTCAGAATGATTTAATTGGACAGCCGCTTGCAATGATACTGACTCAGGACAATGTTGATTTTCCAGACATTAAAATTGAATCTTTAAAAGCATCTACAAACTGTGATTTTGAACTCAGTATTACAACAAAATCTGATTTGGTGATTCCAATCAGTTGTTCTCGCTCATCTTTTAATGACCCTTACGGCAAACTTTCAGGATTTGTAATAATTGCAAGAGATTTACGTAATATAAAGGCTTTAAAAACTGATCTCAGAGAATTGAAAGAAACACATAGAAAACTCATGCACGTGGAAAGACTTTCAACTGCTGGAATACTTGCAGCCGGAATTTCACATACCGTAGGCAATGTATTAGCAAATTTAAAAGCTTCATTATCAGGAAATATCGAAGAAATTGTTAAATTACGTTATATCACTGAACTGGATCAACTTTTCAAATCAGACTCCGATGTCGAAGAAAGATGTAAGCAATACGATGTAATCTTCAGACAATATTCCTCCAGAATAAGGTCAAAATTCCTGAATCAGGTTCAAGATTTTATTCATGATACAAAGCCTCAGAAAGAGTATACTAAGTTCAGGAAAAAGATCGTAGACACTGCTTATTCCAGAATCTATTCATATTCCGACGGATTGCTTGAACAGGTTGATTTCATGGATGAAAACATAAAAGGATTATTATCATTATCAAAAAAAGACAGTTCAGAAAAAAACATGGTGAATATAAGAGATGTCCTTAACACTGCGCGAACCATGCTCAATAATTACGAAAAACACGGTATTTATTTTGTTGAGGAAATACATCAATCTTCTCCAAGTCTTTTAATGAATTTTCATCGAATGCTTGATTGCGTTCTCAATATAATGTTAAACGGTATTGAATCAATGCAGTCAGGAGGAAGACTTACATACGGAACTTACTTAGAAAATGATAAAAAGACAACCATATACATTGAAGATGAGGGTAAAGGAATTCCATCAGAAATAACTGATAAAATTTCAGAACCATTCTTTTCTACCAAAAATAATGGAACCGGCCTTGGCCTCAGTATGACCTATAACTTTATTGAAGAAATTGGCGGAAATATAAAATTTGAATCCAAAAAAAAAGGCACCCGATTCACAATAACTCTGCCCTGTTAATAGGAGATAAAATATGCAATTAAACATACTTGTTGTTGAAGATCAGAAAAACCAACGTGAAAGACTATATAATCTTTTATCAGACGAGGGATATAATGTTGAATCCATTTCAAATGGAAAAGATGCCTGTACTATTTTAAAAAATAGAAAATTCCATATCGCCCTGCTTGATATGAAACTCCCGGATATGAGCGGTATGGATATTCTGAAAAAAATTAAAACACTTGATCCTGACTGTCTTGTGCTGATATTGACTGCCTATGGAACAATAAAAACAGCAATTGAGGCAATCAAGCAGGGAGCATATGATTTCATTACAAAGCCATATGACACTGAGGAAATTCTATCAATTATTTTTCGAGCTGCAGAATTCCATCAGACACGACATCAGAATAAGATGTTAAAAGCAGAAATTGAAAGAACTAAAATTAAGACTGATATCATCTACAAAAGTAAGGCAATGCAAGGTGTTATGTACTCAATTCAAGTTGTTTCTAAAGAAAATTCAAATGTACTTATTCAAGGCGAAAGTGGAACCGGAAAAGAGCTAGTGGCACAGGCAATTCATAACAACAGTAGAAGAAATAAACAAAGTTTTATCGTAGTCAATTGTGCGGCATTTCAGGAATCGCTCCTTGAAAGTGAGTTATTTGGTCACGAAAAGGGATCCTTTACAGGTGCAGTACAGAGAAAACATGGACTAGTTGAACTTGCAGATAAAGGTACATTATTTCTAGATGAAGTAGGCGAACTAAGCCCACAAACACAAGCAAAACTCCTGCGATTTGTAGAGAACGGCGAGTTTAGAAGAGTAGGAGGTGTAAAATCATTAAAAGTAGATGTCAGAATCGTATCAGCAACAAATAAACCCCTCTCTCATCCTGAATTCAGACAAGATCTGTATTATAGATTGAATGTTATCAATATCGTTGTACCACCACTCAGGGAAAGAGATACTGACATTGAACTTCTGGCAAATCATTTTTTGAACTTAAACCCATCTGGAGCTAATAAAACATTAAGCACTGAAGTAAAAAACATCTTTCGTCAATATAACTGGCCGGGAAATATAAGAGAACTTCATAATATAATAGAACAGGCCATAATTTTATCCCCTTCTGATCTAATTGGACCTGAATTCATCAGAATCAAGTCACCTGAAAACAGCACTGTTTTTCAATCAATCCAGGAAAGTGAAAAAGACAAAATCCAGATGGCTTTAGAAGAATTTGATGGACACAGAGAAAATGCTGCAAAAGCTCTGGGCATTTCTGTCCGAACACTATATCGAAAAATCAAAGGTTATAATATAGACATCTGATTTTGTTATGATTTCTTCGGGTTTATTTTCTGAAGATGTGCCAGGTAGTGACATAATGACTTTCGGCCAATCAAAGTTATGTCAATACCAGGCATACCCCTTCGGGACACAGGCAGGTACTGGCGATGGTTAATTAGACTTTGGTTGAGACTTATCAAGTTTGCGAACTATTAGCAAACAATATATGCGTATTTTTTATTTTTTTTTTTCAATTTCCTCTCTGCGTCCTCCGCGTTCTTTGCGCGATGCTTTTTTTCTTCATGGTAAATTCTTTTTAATTCGGCACACAAATTGCAATATCCAATTCGCTATGATAAACATTTTGATTTGTGATGATAATAAATTTTCAAGGAACAAAATTTCTGAAATATTGCGAAAAAGAAATTATTTCGTCGATACAGCAACACGTCTTCCAGAAGTGATAAAAAAGTTTTCTGAAAACCGCTATGATCTTGTTCTATTGGATATACATATTGATGGCATGTCAGGTCTAAGCCCTGTTCATGTATTACATTCAATATCCCCTGACATTTCAATTATTGCGATTTCCGAGGACCCAAGTGAAGAAACACTTACAAAGACAATAAATCTGCCTTCAGTAATTGCATATTTCATATATCCTCTTGATACACAGGAATTGATTGGAACAGTAGAAAAATTTAAGAATAAGCTCTTAAATAAAAAAATTGGAGTATTAAAAAAATGATTAGTAGTATATATGATTTTGAAGTTTCTAAAATGGATGGAACTATTCAAAAGCTGTCTGAATTCAAAGATAAAATCCTATTTATTGTAAATGTTGCAAGTAAATGTGGCTTTACATATCAATATGAAGGATTGCAGAAATTATACGAAAAATACAAAGATCAGGACTTTATAATCCTTGCATTCCCTGCTAATAATTTTTTCTGGCAGGAACCAGGAACAAATGCGGAAATTCAACAGTTTTGTAAATTAAACTATGGTGTAACATTTCCAGTTTTCGGGAAAATTTCAGTTTCAGGCAAAAAGCACCCGTTATATAAATTTCTGACAGATAAAAAAACTAATCCAGGATTTCCAGGAAAAATTTCATGGAATTTCAATAAGTTTCTGATTGATAAAACAGGCATTATAGTCAATCGCTTTGGATCTAAAATTAAACCAGAGAGCAATGAAGTAATCAGTGCAATTGAAGAGTTGATAAAAAAGTAAGATAAAAAAATTTACCACGAAGAAAAAGGAAATAAAACTAATGATAAAAGAATTGAAGAAAATATACTCTGGAATAAAACCTGTGATTGTAAAAAGACTTCAGGAATTTGATAGAAATTATAAAAAAGGAAACGAAAAATACGTATTTGGTGAATTGGCATTCTGCATTCTTACTCCCCAATCAAAAGCAAAGTCGTGTTTCAAAGCTTTGACTGATTTGATTGAAAACGGCATTCTTTACAATGGTACTCCTGAAGAAATCGAGCCTTTTATCAGAAATGTAAGATTTTTAAAAAGAAAATCTCAGTATCTTGTTATAGCCAGAGAGCAATTTACAAAAAAAGGAAGTATCAAGATAAAGGATTTTATTGAATCCTTTTCTGATGTTTTTGAATTACGCCAATGGATTGTTGACAACGTAAAGGGTATTGGATATAAGGAATCAGGACATTTTATAAGAAATATTGGCAAAGGACAAAAAGTTACAATACTTGATAGACATATATTGAAAAACCTTTTGAAATACAATGTTATTGACGAGATACCAAAAACACTTACGAAGAAAAACTATTTAGAAATCGAAAAGCTCATGCTGGAATTTTCAAAAAAAATAAATATTCCAGCTGATCATCTAGACCTGCTTTTCTGGTATCTGGAAGCAGGAGAAGTCTTCAAATAAACGAATAAAATGAGCGATCTTTGAACTTTCCTTCACCAATTTATGCTTGCGGAGTATTAAAATACACCTCATCATAAATTGTCTTGAAAACTCCAAATCTCATCTCATTTAATTCGTTTATTCTGGATTGTAAAAAAAAGAAAAACCTCGACTTTATGAAGAAAAGCTGTCATTCTGCGACTTGATCGCAGAATCTATTTCAATTTTTATTACCTTCATGTTTCTTCGTGGCCTTCGTGGTAAATTTTGTATTTTTTTAATTGTGACACAGTCTGGATGATGTTAACCCGCATATTGCAGATTATGATATAATTGATAAATTTTAAAATGATAATGAGGTTGAATAGAAAAATGAACGATAAAAAAAATATTCCAGATTGCCGAAAACCTGCAGCATATGACGAAAAATTCAAAATGGAACTTCCTGGTATCATCGATGAAATAGTAGCAGATTGTGATAATCCAGAATGTTTTAATCATATTGGTCTGACACAGATCCCATCAGTAGAATCAATACAGGAAATAATCTCTCTTTTAAGAGATATACTGTTTCCAGGATATTTTGGAAAACGAGCAATAAACAGGCATGAAGTAGCGTATCATCTTGGAACTCAGATAAATTCCCTTTTTGAAAAACTCTCTAATCAGATTACCTGTGCTGTAAAACATGAGTGCAAAAGATTTGAGATGCCTTGTGATTATTGTCATTCTAAAGGGCTTTCAGAAGCACTGGTACTTATAAAAAAAATACCTTCTCTTAGAAAAACAATAGCTTCTGATATAACAGCCGCTTATGACGGTGATCCAGCATCAAAAAGTTATGATGAAATCATTTTCTGTTATCCAGGATTTCTAGCTATTACAATCTATAGAATTGCACACGAACTTTATTCGCAGGAAATACCTTTGATTCCAAGAATAATGACCGAATATGCCCATAAAATAACTGGAATTGATATACACCCTGGGGCTAAAATTGGAGATCACTTTTTTATTGATCATGGTACTGGAATAGTAATCGGCGAAACATGTGTAATCGGTAATAATGTCAGAGTTTACCAAGGTGTTACTCTTGGAGCCCTGAGTTTTCCAAAAGACGAACAGGGAAGATTAAGAAAAGGAATCCAAAGACATCCAACCATTGAGGATAATGTGATCATTTCTTCAGGTTCAACAATTTTAGGTGGTGAAACTTTTAGGGGAAATGGAGCCGTAATTGGAGGTCAT
>DAOVTB010000305.1 GCA_030633305.1 Candidatus Muiribacteriota bacterium | reverse complement strand
CTCAATATTTGAATAAACTGTTATACCAGTTGCAGTAAAACCGCTCATTGCTTCAAAATAGGCATTCAAAAAATTAGAACCAATCGAAAACACAAATGGCAACGCACCAATAAAAGAAACCGCAATCCAGCTTAGACCACACACCAGCATAGCCCCTGTCATATCAGCATCCTCACTACGGAAAAGTGAACGTAATATTTTCCCTGCCAAAAACGATATTGCACTGGGAAAAAGAAATGAGAAAAGTGTTATCAGACCATCTCCACGATCACCCCAATAAATAATTACAAGAAGAATAGGAAGAAGAATAAAAAAGCCAAGAGCTTCAAGTAAAGCTCCAATTGAGTTAAGTATGTAATTTATCCTGCTGTATTTATGTCTCATTCTTTTCCCAGTCTTATAATCAGGATATTATAGCATAAATTGTTAAACACCAAATAATAACCCGCATATTGAATTTTCACTTTTCAGCTAGATAAAGCAATTGCGGTACAATATGTATCGCAATCCGAGACAAGATGTATCATATTTTGCATTTTATATTTGACGCACAATATAAAACAATGTTATAAAATTTATTGATAACAAGAAAAACAGGAGGATTCTAAATGAAAATTAAACCACCATGCAAGGTATCTCAGGAAACAATCACTTTTAATGTAGAAGAGCTCGAACCTTTATTACAAGGTCCAGCACTGGATGTTGAACAATGGCAGCCAACTGCGGTTAAATTGCAGAATGGCCAGACAATGTTAATCCGAAAGGCTAAATTATCTGAAGCTCAGACTCTTTTAAAGATGATCCGCACAAGATTTATAAATGATGATGACCTCGATCAGGTTAAAGATTTTTATGACATCGTAGGTGCAAGAGTATATGCTGAAATTCTCGGTTGGTACAGACAGAGATTAAAAGATCCTTACACTTTTCTAGGTCTTATCGATGGTGAAGTTGTTGCATTCGGTAACGGACGTCTTATGAATGAAGATATCAACATCAGTCTCCATACAATGGCTTTTAAAAGAGGTCTAAGAGCTGGTGCGGTTATGTATTATGCAAAATGTCATTACTGCTTTGAAATACTTGGTCAGGAAGAATTCTGGGCAACTTATGAAAGCTATAATGGCTTAAAGAGATGGGGTCTTGGAATGGCAAAGCCTTCTTATCCATGGCCAGACGTACAGCATGAGCTTGGTGGAGCAAAAGTTTTCTATTTGACTCGTCAGTATTGGGATCAAAGGATCAAGGAATACATCAGTCAGATGGCTGGAGCTGGTGAATTCATGCCTGCTTCTGATGAACTGATTAAAGCTAATGAGATAATCAGAGATCCAGACGCATAATCGAACAACAATCAATTAATAAACTTTGTAGGGGAGGGTCTGTGACCCTCCCGTTTTAATTAATAAATAATAAATGCGCCATTTATCTTTTTTCAGTGTGTATGATAAGCGGGAGGGTCGCAGACCCTCCCCTACAGTGTTACGTTTTCTTACTTTAATATTTTTTTACAATGCGCAAGAATGGCTTTTCTTTCTTTTGATGAAGAAGGTTCAATATGAAATGATTTCAAAGGCATTGGATCAGTTCCCTTTACCTTCTGGGCATATTTTTTTACAATTTTAAAAGGAAAACTTGATGTATCAATTTTAACTTTTCCGCCAATTGGAATAATCTTTTTTGATAATGCAAAGACCTTTCTTTCTTTCATCTGAACAAGAGTTACATATACATCAAAATCAGAAAAGAATTCAAGAAAGTTCATATTTGGAAGAGTATAAGTCAGGATTATTCCATCATCTTTTCCAAGTTTTAATTTATCAAGTTTACTACTGTATTCATCAAATATTCTTTCTTTAGGAAGAAATTCATTAAAATTTTCTTTATTGAAACGATAAGATGTTTTCGGTTCTTCACCTTCATCATAGATCTCAAGAAAAGAGAAAAACATGTTTGTAAGTGCCGCCCCAACTGATGAACACAGGATTGTTTTAGAATTACTATATTTTAAAGGTAAAGACGCTTTATCAATATAATCAGTATCCTCAGTTACCATCATATATGCCTGAGCTACCTGTAAAAGTCCGGATGCCCCTATTGCATGACCAGAGATTTCCAAACCTCCAAAAGGATTATTTTTTCCATCCAGCATATTGTTTATAACTGTGGTTTCTGTTTCTCCCAGAATAAAACCATTCAGTCTTTCAATGGCTTTAAATGCATCATGATCAAAACGACAATCAACATTTTTTAAGTCTTCAGGTGATAATCCGGAACGTTGACAAAGCTGGCCAAGTGACCTGTATATTGCTTCAGGAAACAGAAGAGGCCCCTTTCTTTTTGTCAATAATGGCGAAGTAAATCCCTGTCCGATTGAACGTATACGCATATATTTTCCGTTTTTACATTCAGGTTTTTCGTTTGTCAAAAGCATTGCCACGATACCGCTGCTCTGAGGCACCATTGTATTTCTACTATATTGAGGAGTTATCATTGGAGCTTTTTGGAATTTTTCAAGATCAAATTTTTTCCCCCTGAAATGAGCATTTAAAAAAGCTTGACCACGTGTCATTTTTTGTTTCCTTACAGCTGGAAAAATAATTTCTTTCCATTCCTCAGATGTAAAAGAAGATTTTTCCATTAAACGGGTTTCAAGCATATCTCCAATCAATGGCATAGTCAGACCATACTGTCTGTCTTTTTTTCCAATTACACCGGACAGTACACCTGTGTTTTTCAACGACTGATTTTTCATTTGTTCTTTTATCTTTGGAGTTTTCTTCCCGCCAGGAATTGGATCAAACATTGCTTCACCAGCAAGGACAAGCACATAAGATTTATCAGTAGGTCCATATGCGACGTCCTGATATGCATCAAAAAGAACGGATGCACCGGTACTGGAAGTGTCTTTTTCCTGCGAAATCCTGTATGGTTCCAGTTCCAGTTCTGAACACACACTAACTGCCATCTCGCTTGGAGTAGCAGTAAAGCCTCCCATTGTTCCAAGAAAAACTGATCTTACAAGACTTTTATCAATTCCACTTTTTTCAATTACATCTCGAGCCGCTGTTAAACACATCTCCTGCATAGTAACTTCTGGTGCTGCAGCCAATTTATATGGAATAGAACAACCTGCTACAAAAACATTATTTATCACGTACATTTAATCCTCCACAAATATAGACTCGTTATTATTACATTTATAATATCACATTAAAGAGAAAAGAAACAAAAGGTCTCGCGCAGAGAGCGCTGAGAATGCAGAGAAAAATAAGATTTTACCATGACATGAAGAAAAAGCTGCCACAAATTAACACAGATAAGAAAAAAATGTGGAAAAAGTACCCTGCCCCTTGAATCAACTTAGTTGTTTCCATTAAAACTGATATAGAAGTATATTGCAAAACAGAATATGCATAATCATTACGCGTCAGATACTGTGATTTTATTGGGATTATGCATATTGGCCGGCCGTTCCATTTTATATGTTTGGCAGGAAATCAGACCTGGCGCAAGGGTCAGGGGACTGTGAATTTTTTTGAAGTTTCAAAGAAAATTAAAGTCCATCTTACCCCATCTATATTAATATTTGT
>DAOVTB010000295.1 GCA_030633305.1 Candidatus Muiribacteriota bacterium | reverse complement strand
TCTAAATCTTTTTTAATAATAAAATATGCCATTCCCTGATATCTTTTTTTGAAATGATCAGGAATATCGTCAATTAAAAAAAGAACTTCGTTTTTCTGCCTATTTTTTACTTCAAATGAGGTAATTGCTGCAAAAGAGCCATCTCTATCTGTATAATCTGGTTTTTTATCTTCTTCATCCAGAAATTCTTTAATTTTATTGATCTGCTTGTGTGGTATATAAACTCTTTTATTTACGTTTTTTTTAATAAAACGGTTATTCCTTATGTTATCAATGACAGTTGCCGCAAATATATTAGCTTCAAGTATTGCACTACTATGATGAATATTTCTAGAACTAGCCATAAATACTTTTCCAATTGGAATGAGAGCAATTGACATTAATACAACGGCAATAAGTATCTGAAGAAATGTAAATCCCCTTTTATTATTCATTAGAAGGTATCCTCTTCTGGCGGTACATACATTTTCTTATACTTATCGATATTATTGATAAATTCAAGCGCACCTTCTACATTTTCTTTGAGTGGACTATTTGGATAATCTTTAAGAAATTTTTCATATGCCTGTTTGGCGGCATCAAGATCCGTGTGTCCAAAAAGAGAATCGGCATGAAGATATTGCAGCGCTTCGCCCTGGGGGGAAAATGGTGGATATTTTTTTTTCAGATTAACGATTTTTTCAATAGCTTCTTTATATTCACCTTCATTAAGTTTCTCAACAACACCACTGAAACCGGTATCTACAATCCGGATGGTTCCATTTTGTCCTGGAAGTTCGAAAGTAGTTTGTATCTGAGCAACATTCTTTGAAACAACACCTTTTTTTTTGGTTTTGTTCAATCGTGTTACTTTCAAATTAGATTTTTCTTTTTTTACAGATACTTTTCCAGGTTTTTTAGGTTTTGAACAGCAACCTGACAAGAACAAAAGCATGACAACTATTGGAATAATGAAAAGTTTACTGACAGACTCCGCAGCCATGACATTTATTGGATTCAAAACAATCTTCACGCTCAATTCCTTTCATCGCCAGATCATAATCTTTGTCAAGAAATTTTCTGTTTACTCCAGTATCCAGTAATTCCCAGCAATATGTCCAGTTTTCATTATGACTTGTACTAACAATATTATAACAATCTTTTCCATTTTTATCAAAAACATAATTCCACAAATCAAAATTAAAATTCTCTTTCCAGCTATCCAATCCATTTCCTGAAAAAGCAACTTCTCTTAACATAGGACCAATACTGAAATCACCGCGGGAAATCAATGTTTCTATCAAAGATAGATTATAATCAGAATAATCAAATTTAATTTTTCTACTTCTCAAGTTACGCTTTATAAGATATATCTTTCTTTCAAATTCTTCACGAGACATTAGAGGACATCGCTGAAAAGGAGTATGCGGCTTAGGACTAAATATATTAACAGATACTGTAATGCGCACATTTTTTCTAGTTTTATTACATTGTCCCATAATATTATTGATTAAATAAGCAATTTCAACAACATCATCATCCGTCTCAGTAGGAAAACCTATCATAAAATAAAGTTTTATTGTTTTCCAACCGTAGGAAACAGCAATATCTATGCCTTTTAAGATATCTTCATTTGAAATTTTTTTATTAATTATTTTTCGTAATCTCTCACTTCCGGCTTCTGGAGCAAAAGTAATACCGCTTTTTCTAACTCTGGAAATATATTCAGCAACTTTTCCTCCAAATTTGTCTACTCTCTGGGACGGGATGGAAATACTGGTTCGAGAATCAGAAAAATCTGTAAATAGCTTTTCAAACAGATCATTGATACATGAATAATCTCCTACGCTTAATGATAAAAGCGATAATTCTTCATAACCAGTCTGTCCTACATATTTCTTTGCCATACCGCGAATTTTTTCAACAGAATGTTCACGATGTGGTCTATAAATCATACCAGCCTGGCAAAAACGACACCCCTGAGTACAGCCTCTCATAATCTCAAGTGTTATCTTATCATGCACGATACGACTGACAGGCGTTACCCATTTATCCGGACAATGACCTATATTTTCCAAATCTTTAACATAAACACGTTTTATCTTTTTTTCAAAAGCATAACCCGTTTTATCATCATATTCATAATTAAAAAAATGCGGAACAAACATTCCATCAATCTTCGAAACCTCTTCTAAAGTTTCAAGTTTCTTATTCTTTTTTCCAGAGTTTAATGCATCCAGTACATTGCGGATATTAGCTTCAATCTCGCCACAATATATCATGTCTGCAAAATCTTTAAAAATAGATGGATTGGAAAATGCAAGAGTTCCACCAACCATAACCATGGGTCTTTTTTCCAAATCAAGCAAATTATTACCAGAATAAAGCGAAAACATCCTCATCATCGTTATCAATGATGTTATCTGCATTTCGTAATTAATACTAAAAGCTATCAGATCAAATTCACCAGGATTCATATGATAATAGTGGGAATAAAGTTTCTTATTTCCTGCAATTACATCATCCCTGTAATCATTCCATGGCATAAAACAAACATCAACAAATGCAGAGCATTCTGTTTTCAAATAATCCACAACAATTCTAAATCCCAAAGAACACATTCCTAGAGAATATATATCTGGAAAGCAAATCAGAATCTTAAAATCAGATGATTTTAATTTCTGCCTTGTGAAATTCCCTTCAATCCCCATATAGGTTACAGGATTTTGATAATTATAGAAATCTTTTGTAGAAAATGTCATGAATTATTTAATTCCTTCACTCTGAAGCATTTTTTTCAATTCCTCCGGATTATCAAATTGAAGATGTTTCCCTTCCTCTTTTGCCGGATGAGATATATCCATTTTAATCTTATGGTCAACAACCTTAATAGGAATAATAGATTTATAATTTTCTTCAATCATCTTGACAGGAATAATTGCATTGCTCTTTTTATCAGTTGCCCCGTCGGGTTTATTCCCCTTTTTAATTGAAATGTATTCTGAAAGAAGCTTAGGCGGATACTGAGATTTAAATACTTTTACATCTTTTTTAACTTCTGATTCCAGTTTCAATTCAATCTTTTCAAATCCATCATATTTACCCTGAGACATCTGAGTTAAACGTTTCTGCGCATAATTATTATTTGGATGAACTGCTAGAGCCGCTCTATAATAGCTTCTTGCATTTCTAAGATCATGAAGTTCAAGAAGATAAATATCACCAAGGTTTATGTAAGAATCTATATGTGATGTTTTTAATTTTATTGCTTGTTTATAATTTTTCACAGCCTTTGCCAATTTTTTTTTCATATGATATATAACAGCAGATTGATAAAATGGTGAATATTCTTTAGGTGAGTATTCACAAGCTAACACAAAATTATCCAGAGCTTCATTATACATTTCTTTCATTAAATACACCAAAGCCAGCTGATAATGCAATCCTCCAATTTTTGGTTTAACATCAATCATTCTTTTATAAGCATAAATTGCATCATCGTATTTTCCAAGTTTTTCATAAAGATGCGCAAGATTGTATAGCGCATCTGCAAATTTAGGATCAGCACGAACAGAATCTATCAACAATTCCTTACCTTCCTGATAACGCTTGTATTTCAACATAAAAATTGCAAGATTCATAAGTGCACTTGCATTATTGGGGTCGATTTCGATTGCTTTTTTGTAATTTTCTTCAGCTTCTTCAAATTTACCTAATTTATAATAAGCCAGTCCCATATCTCCATATGCTTTTGAATACCCAGGTTTTAGCTTTATTGCCTTTTTAAAATAATCAATCGCTACATTCAGTTTACCTGTCTGTCCTGCAAATACTCCCAGATCATAATAAGCTGAAGCAGGAGCACCATTTTTTGAAATCTTTTCTTTGACAGTTTTCTTCTTTCCAGGACAACCAAGTATAAATAGCATACACAAAAGGATACTAATGAATAATGTTTTTCTTACCATAATTATTTCACTCTTCTTCATTAACAGATTCACTTATTTCTCTTGTAAAAGTTTCCTCTTCACATTTAATTTCAAAAATCCGAATATTATTTGTTTC
>DAOVTB010000029.1 GCA_030633305.1 Candidatus Muiribacteriota bacterium | reverse complement strand
TGAGAATATGTCTTTTGCACTTGCAATTCCTGTTATTGACAGAATTGTCAATGAAGTTTATGGTGATGATCTGGAAAAAAAAGTTGTAATCAGATCCATTGCTTTGGAAGGTATAATCGGTCACATGGCTACTCAGAAAATACATTCGCTGGAAGCAGGAATTATTCTTGTTGCTGATGGATGCGATATGAAGAAGGGAAGAGCAAGAATCCCAATGCGCATGAGTACAGAATCAAAAGTTGGAGATATCCATAAATATTCTGCTGCATCAATTGAAAAAGTTAAACTCAGCCGTGGAAAAAAACGAGCTATAAAGATAATGATTGAAATGAAAGCTTCTGTTGGCTTTTTTCATGTTGAAGAAGATTTATTCAAGAAAATCAATATAAGTCCTGTAAAGAGTCATATTGAGCTCTATGCTGGAGTTAAAGGCCGTGAAATAAAGTGCTATCTCAGTTAAATCTGAAATTTGAATAATCTCGACAGTATCAATAATATATGTTAGGATTTGAAAAAAATAGGAATAATAATTCTGATGAATATATTAAAATCTGCTGTTTCAATTGTCACAATTATTTTATTATTGATGATCGGAACAACACTGGAATGCAAAACAGTTTTATCCAGATATGAAAGATTATTTGTGATTGAAACAGTTTATGGTTCTGTGGCAGATAGAGAAAATTTTTCTGGATTAATTTCAAAACTTGAAAACATTCTTTATAATAGTTATTTTGTAAAGTTACCAGTTAAGGTTCAGGATTATAGATATGCGCGGACTTTGTTCCGGAGAAAACACTATAAAAAGATATATCCACTTCAAACTCATACAATAGAGATTTCTAAAGATCATTTGAAGGTAAAAAAACGGCTGATAAATCAATACAGGAAGAATTCAGAATTTCAAATCAATACTTTTACATCTTTTAAAAATGATAAATTATTATCAGAAATTTCAAGACATGTGGGTAAGATGAAACTTTTTAAAGTCAGACTTTATTTCAACTTGACTGAAAGCATAATAAATATTCAGATATACAAGCTAAAGAGATTTAGAAGAAGCTCAATTCGCGATATGTTTAGAAAAGAAAAAAACTGGTTGCCTTTTTATGAATCTGGAAATATTGAAATTACGGGCAGAAAATTTGTTGAAATTGCTGAGCATGGTGCAGTCAATCTTGATGTTAAACTTGAACAAGCTTGGGAATCTAAAACCAATATTGTTTCAACCTGGAACATACTATCAACTCTTTTTTTCGAGGGTGGTCTTGAAGACGAAGAAGAAAGTGAGCTGGAATTTGAAAGAAAGAATAATTCGCTTGTAATGGAATTAAAGAAAAAGATTATACTTGCAAGTTTTCGCTAGAAGACACAAAAATTTACAAGTACAATTTTTTGTTAATGAATATGAACGTTATTTTTTTGTTCTGTGTGATGAATTGCTGAAAAACAATCAGGATCATGAATTCCGAAATCTTCAATTGCTTCTTTAAACTGATTGTTCAAAAGATAAACTATCGCTCTTATCTTGTGGAATTCTTTCAAAATATAAAGGTTGTTTGTAACTAGATCGATTGCTTCTGTGAAAAGAGAGATTGCAAATTGAAGATTATCCTTTTTTAATTGAGTGGTTCCATTATTCATTAAACTAAATGATTTGTTCAGATCGATGGGAGCAGAGTCATTCCCGATGTTACTGCTAATTTCCAATCTTCTTAAAAAAATCTCGATATCATTGATAATTAATTTTTTTCTCATTTTATTTCCAATCTTCCGTTTTATTAGATCAATGCAAAAGTCATGCCAGTTGTATTAAATTATATAATTATTGTGTTCGCCAACTTTCTTGTAGTTAATAAATCGAATAATGAAGTATAAATAATACAAATATGGTATTTAGTTAACTACAATAACAATTAAGACCTGAGTTGAGCGATTATTTGATGTAAAAAATACATTCGGTTGGTAGATTCGCTTAAAATTTGTTATATTTAGAAAAACCAGTGAGGATTTTAAAGAAAAATGGATATTAATTATATACATGAGAATGTACTTGAAGTCAGAGATTATGAATGTGATATACAGGGGATTGTAAACAACGCTATTTATCAAAACTATCTTGAACACTGTCGACATATGTTCTTGAAATCAATTGGTCTGGATTTTGCACAATTGCATAACGAGGGAAAGGATCTTGTTCTTGTTCACGCAGATATAAAATATATCAGGTCTTTAAAAAGTGGTAATAAATTTATATGCAAACTGGCTTTACAAAAAGTAAGACGTTTAAAACTTATTTTTATACAGGATATTTATATTGAAAATACAGGTGAACACATACTTTCTGCTAAAATGACTGCTGCCTGTTTAAAGGATGGCAAACCTTCCCTTGATGAAACAATAGTAGATATAATAGGAAGTCATCTTGATTTTGAGTTATGAGATAGATTTTGATTAGAAAAATAATCCACGTTGATATGGACGCATTTTTTGCAGCTGTTGAACAGCGAGACAGGCCTGAGTTAAAAGGGAAACCTGTTATTGTTGGAGGCCCTCCTGGAAGCAGGAGTGTTGTTGCCGCGTGTTCTTATGAGGCCAGGAAATATGGTATCCATTCGGCTATGCCTTCTGGATATGCTTATAAACTGTGTCCTAAAGCTATTTTTGTTAAAGGTAATTTCAAGGCATATAAAGAAGCAAATGGAATAATAACTTCTATTTTCCATGAATATACAGATCTTGTAGAACCATTATCTATTGATGAGGCCTACATGGATGTTACTGAAAATATTCCAAAAATTGAATATGCTTCTGTTATTGCAATTGAGATCAGGAAAAAAATTTTTAAAGCTACTGATTTAACAGCTTCGGCAGGGATTTCATTCAATAAATTTCTCGCAAAAGTAGCATCTGATTATAACAAACCTGATGGACAGACTGTTGTAACTCCTGAAAATGCTGCTCGTTTTATTGATAATCTGAAGATTGGGAAATTTTATGGTGTTGGAAAGGTCACTGAGAAAAAAATGAAAGCTTTGGGAATAATGACTGGTGCTGATCTTAAACAATTTTCACGCGAAGAATTGAAGAAAATATTTGGTAAAGTTGGTGGATATTATTATGATATGGCCAACGGAATAGATGATAGACCTGTTAATACTAATCGAATAAGAAAATCCATAGGCAAGGAACATACTTTGAATGAAGATATCACTGATATAGATGAAATGCATGAAATTCTTCACTCAATAGCATTAAAACTTGAAAAATCCTTAAATGGGAAAAATGTTAAAGGTCTTACTGTAAATTTAAAAGTTAAATTTGATGATTTTGAATCGATTACACGGAGCATAAGTGTATTTGAGCCAGTTTCTGATGCAGAGACAATTTTTGAGCATACAAAAGGGTTGTTATCAAAAACAGTTGCCGGGAAAAGAAAAGTACGTCTTCTCGGTATTTCTATCAGCAATTTTACCGGTAATGTTGAATTTATAGAAATCGATGAACAATTAAAGTTTAAATTTCAATACTAAAATAAGAAAAATTTCACACAACGTCACAAAGGCACAAAGTTAAGAAAAAAATGATAAATAATGTAGGGACAGGTCGTGACCTGTCCTATTTTCAATCTGTTAATCTATGCACTTCGTACCATTTTAGTTTAGTGGCAAAGTAAAACATATCTGGCGCAGGGGTCAAAGCAACTGTGAATTTTTTGGGGGTCCCAAAGAAAATTAAAGTTCCATGTGACCCCATTTATATGGCTATTTAGTATTAATTATTTCCCGTTTTTATTTAACTTTTCCTTCATGCTCTTCATGGTAAAATTCTTCTATTCTTTGTGCCTTAGTGCCTTTGTGTGAACTATTATTTCTTTTTTTACTTCATATCCTTCATGGTAAAATTTTTTATTTATTCTCAGCGGCTTTTCGGCCAGAATCAAAAGCTTCAAGATTCATATTCACAATTTTTTCACCTTTTCTACCAAAAACTGTTCTGATACCTTCCTTTAACTTTTCAACAGGAAGATCCAGATACGGTGAAGCTGCTCCAAGCATAACCATATTCATGCACTTTACAGTCCCAATTTCTTTTGCGATCATATCTGCATCAAGTGATACCTTTTTTGGCTGTTCATCAATTTTAGCTATGACTGATTCAATGTCAGGATAATTTGGGATATTTATATAAGGTTTTGTATTTGTAATCATCCACCCATCAGTACAGAGATAGGGAAGGTATCTAAGGGCTTCCATAGGTTCCACGGCAATAATAAGATCAGCTTTTCCCTCAGCTATTAGATCAGAATAAATTTTGTTATCTGATATTCTAAGATGAGATTGAACATCACCACCACGTTGTGACATACCATGAACTTCAGCTTGTTTAAGGAACATTTCATTTTCAACAGCTGCATATCCTATGATTGTTGCAATTGAAAGAATACCCTGTCCACCAACTCCTGATAATATGATATCCTTCTTCATTTTTTGCCCCCTGCTTTTTTATTCTTACCAATAACGTGTATACATGGTCTGCGTGGAATAATAACGGATACACCATTATAATTGATTTCTTCTTCAATAATTTTGACATTTTCATCATGTTTATTTGGTAGTGGATTGAAGATTCTAATGTGTTCTTTTTCCACGCCGATACCTTCACATATATCTTCGATCATACCGGTAACAACTGAATCCTGCATCCCAGTCATTGCTGTAGTATCGTTATCAACAATAATGATAACAACATTGGATTTATGCGTAACAGCATCTAATAGACCAGTCAGCCCGGAGTGACCGAAAGTTGAATCTCCGATTACGGCAACTGATGGAAATAAACCAGCGCTTGCTGCTCCCACTGCCATAGTTATAGATGCACCCATATCAACACAGGTACTGATTGCATTATATGGTGGAAGAAATCCAAGAGTATAGCAACCGATATCTGAAAATACATGACCTTTGCCATATTTTTCAAGAGACGTATTCAATGCTTTATATGAATCAATATGTGGACATCCTCGACAGAGTGCAGGAGGACGTTTCTCTACTATTTCAGGAATTGGATTTGATTTGAATTGTCCCAGCCCAAGTGCTTTTCGTACAATTGTTGGATTTAATTCGCCATCTCTTGGCACTGTTCCATCCAATCTTCCTTTTATGTTTAGAGGATTTCCTAAATAACCTTTTAACATTTCTTCAATTAAAGGCATACCTTCTTCAAGTACCAATATTGAATCACATTCACTAGTTATTTTCTCGACCATTTTTCTTGGAATAGGATAGTGGGATATTTTCAAAATCGGGTGCAGACATTCATTATCCTGATAATTTTCCATAAGATAATTATAAGCCAGTCCACAAGCAATTATACCAACAGATTTGTCTTTACCATCTGTAAAATTATTGAATGGTGATTCTTCAGAAACTTTATCATACTCCGGTTGCAATGCCAGAAGTTTTTTATATTTAACTCTTGCAAATGCTGGAAGTAACATAAACTGATTTGGATCTTTTGGCATGGAAAGTTTATTTTCGCTTAGTAATTCACCTCTTACAACATCTGCTCTTGAATGGGAAAGACGCGTAGTAATCCTGAGAAGAACTGGTAAATTGAATTTTTCAGAAAGTTCAAAACCATAACGCTGCATATCATAAGCTTCTTGCTGATTACTTGGTTCTAAAATGTTCATCATTGCAAACTTCCCATATACTCTTGAGTCTTGTTCATTTTGCGAAGAGTGCATGGAAGGGTCATCTGCAACAGCAACGATTATACCACCATTAGCACCAGTCAAAGCAGAATTCATAAAGGCATCAGCTGCAACATTTAAACCGACGTGTTTCATTGTTACAAGGACTCTTTTTCCAGCATATGACATACCAAGAGCTTCTTCCATCGCAGTTTTTTCGTTTGCTGACCATATCTTATGGATTTTTCGTTCTTCGGCTTCAGGACTTCTTTGAATATATTCAATGATTTCAGTAGATGGTGTACCTGGATATCCGAATGCACCAGAAAGACCTGAATCAATAGCTCCTTGAGCGATTGCCTCATTACCAAGAAGGACAAGTTTTTTCATTTTTCAATCTCCTAAATTTATATATTTTACGAGTGTTAATACTCGAAAACTTACTATTTTTTAGTTTTTTTCTCTATCTTTCGCTCATTCACAACATGCAGTTTATATTTTCCAGCCTTGTTCTATCATTGCCACTGAAGAGTATTGTCGTGAAAATGCCCATGCTTTTTTGTCTGGATGATACTTATCCCAGTTAATTCCCCATTTAAAAAACTGATCTCTGTATTTATCAGCCATCAGATTTTTAATGTGTCTTGGATGCCATCCGTTATTGTAAAGATCACGGATGAAAAGTTTCATAGTCCTTGGCTGTAGCATTCTAGGATAAGGATGCTGGATAACGTTTTTTGTTTTAGAATGCAGATTTGTATCATTTCTGCATCTATGTTCGGCTTCGCCAGGCTCAAGGTCATGTTCACCGTAATGACAGTAATCATGATGAACTTTTAAAGGTGAATTTTTATATTCTTCAACCAGTTGTACAAGTCCTTCATCTGCCCATGGAATAAATCCTGAGAAGTTGTTTGCATGTTCAATTGCTTTATCCATGTCCCACATACAGTCAATAATCCAGTCGAGATCCTGACAGTTTACATCCGTATGACCATCATAATATCTTCCAATTACATCAACAAGTGGTTCTGGACCGAAACCATATTTTTGACTTTTCTTTTTATGTGCACTAAAAGGGGATCTGATGATTCTCATAAATGCTGGATCAGCAGTCCAGCTTATATCAATATTCACACATTTTTCTGCACTGTCCCATAAAGTTACTGGACAATCTCCTGTATCTACGTCCTGTTTTGTCTTTATAGCCAAATATTCAGCAATCATGCAGATTCCTGAGTAAACAAGTGCAGTTTCTTCACCTGGTTCAGGATTTCGTTTCAGGTCGTCCAAATCGTGATAATTGTAAGCATCGATTACGCTTTGATCTTCATAACCAATATCTCGAAGTGCATTCCAGGCGGACGTTCCTCTATTGACATAAGTTAAAAAATGACCTCCCGATGGAGTATAGTCCAACATATGAGGTATATTATGTTTAGTAAAAAAAGACTCTAGATATTCTTTTACCGGTTTAATATGATTTTTGAAGAAAAACAATTGTGATCCAGGATTAGCATAAAGTTTTGAATGATCCTGGAGGTATATTTCAAAATCAAAAGGTATCAAAATACTTTCAACCTGTTCAACGCTGCCGTCAATATCATTTTTGCAGCCCAGAATAGGTATGAAGACTTCAAGCCCCATTTCACAAGCAAATTTATAAAGCTGATCAGTTGGTTCAACTATGACGTGAAGTCCACTTGGATCCCAGCCGTACTGCAAAAGTTCTAAACCATAACCAAGGGCAAAATGTGATCTATGAAATGCATTATCCAGTTTAGGAAAAATACGTTTGTAATATTCTTTAAGTTCCATTATTATTCTCCTTTTAGATTCCGGGTAAAAGTATGGCAGGCCATTTTGCCCACTCTGCTTTTGAATATTTATTTTCCCAGTCTTCAGATGCGAAAACATTTCTGAAGGAATCAGTATAAATTGCATACATCATACCAAGCATGTCACGCGGTTCAAAACCTGAATTTCTCATTTCCTTAAAGACGTATTGAAGTGATTTCGGGTTTTTCATGCGATCGTTATCAAAAATATCATTACATATCTGAGGACATCTTTTTCTGAACGGTTCATAATTACTTTCCTGTAAATACCTTGTATAGTTAGGATCAATGATCCAATCCATCAGGTAATCATCAAAAGTTTTTACTTCACTATTATTGTAGGAATTTATCAGGTTGTGCATTCCTTCGCTTCCATCAGGTATCCTGCAATAGGATTCACGAAGATGATTCCAGGCTGCATCTCTGCTTCCTCTTGTATGAAGCATCTTTGCTATATCGCCATTAAAATAATCCCGGTTACACAAGCTGTTACTTCTTGGTATTCTTATAATATTTGGATTCCAGACTTTTCCATAAACACTTGCAGCGCTTCCGAAAACAGCCATATCAACCTGTCTAAGCATTGATGTAAGATCAAGTGATATTAGTTTATCACCTGTATCTGAATAGTTTACGTATGCTTCATGACCATGTTCTGAAAGGTTTTGCTTTATTTCATCGGACATTGAAACCTGCAGAAATTTCTCCATTTTCTTTGCACCCTGATAAGCTTTCTGGGATAGAAGAGGTGTTGGAAATGGTTTTCTGCTTCCGTAGTTGACTGTGACGAGTTTATCAACGGTTTCAGGCTGAAGTGGTCCACCAATTGCCATTAGTCTCAACATTGCGCTGTTCATCCCACCACGCTGATGGCTGGAGTGAAGCGGAATATTACTGAGGAAGTGATAACCTTTTCCAGATAACATTTCCAGGAATTTTAATTTATAATGTCTAAATCGTTTTGCGGTAACATATCTGACGGGTTCAAGCCATTTAAAGTATCCATGAGGATTGTTGATTATATCTTTTGAATTTCCAGCAACTACAGCTTCGTCATCAAGAAATATGATTTGACTTCTAGGTTTCTGTTTTAAATAGCCTTTGACAATGGATTTCATCTCGTGATCAAGCCAGTGAAATCGGTGATCAACTTCTTTGTCAATAGTATGATCAAGGTTTATATCATGATTTTGAGCATCAACAAAAGCTTTGTGATATATCGAGTTGATTGCTTCCCAGTTCTTTCTGACAATACTCATAAGTTCACTATCACGACCTTTAAAGTCCATGTAGTAATTTGGTTTTGACATAACGCTTCGATAGAATTCAGTTGGTTTTCCGACATTCCTTTCACCAAAAAGCCTTAGCGAAAGATGAATGTTTTGCGATAATGATTCAAATTTTCGCTCTGAACTAAAACCAAGCGATTTGATCAATCTGGGAAAATTGATGGAATATCCGACTTGATATTCTGATTCATACTTGCTGTATTGATCAGCAAAATGGTCCATGTTTTGGATATAGTCATCTGGCGCACCATTAAACTGGGCATCAGCAGACATGACAGGGGGTTCACAATTCCAGGACATAATCTCCTCCATTATAATTTAAATATAGTGTATTAAATACCTGCTGATTATAACCTAGAACTATTTATCGTGTATATAGAAATATAGTAACAAAGAATAGTATGACACAAACATAAAATATGTGGTAAAATGCAAGGACTTTTTATAATTGGAGTGAATAATGCAAACGATTTCATTTGTTTTCTGGAATGTAGAAAATCTATTTAATCCAGAAACTGGCGGCCCCCGAGGAGACATGATTCCAGAATTAGGATGGACATGGGATGTATTTGATAGAAAACTGGTTAGATTTTCCAAAGTTATAGATGCTATGGATATACCAGGTGGAATTGACCTTATGGGTTTATGCGAGGTTGATGACCACATAGTTATTACAAAATTTATTGAAAAATGTTTTAATACTGCAGAATATGATTATGTTGCTGCAGAAGATCTGCATACAAATAATCTTGATACGGCACTTGTATACAGGAAGGACAGATTTGAAGTACTTGGATGCGAGACAATACATATTCTTAACAGATATCCAAAAGGTGATGCATTTATAGTAGATCTTAAAGAGAAAAAAACCGGAAAAAAATTCGTTGTGGTCATTAACCACTGGACTTCACGCTGTAATGGTAGAGAATTTACGCGTTCATTCAGATGTACAACAGCAGAAAACCTGCAGGCTTACTTATTGAAACGGTCACTTGAAGAACCGGATATACAGTTAATTGTAGCAGGAGATTTTAATGATCATCCATATTCAAAAAGCATACTTGAGCATCTTGGTGCATCATATGATAGACAAACAGTAATAGAACAGACAATTGACAAAGATGTGATACTGTATAACTCATGCTGGTCAGCAATGATGGGAGATAACCCTGGAACCCATTATTACAAAAGAGAACGTGAAACGTCCTGGAGTATGTTAGATCAAATTATCCTGAGTCGAGAATTACTTTTGGATAATGGCTGGACTTATAGAATTGGTTCTTTTGAGATTAGAAGAAAAGAGATGTCTGATGATTTGGGTCATCCTGTTCCGAGTTTATACTGGACAGAAGATAGAGAAAGAGCGATTCAGGATGGTGTAAGTGATCATTTTCCAGTTTCTATTTTTCTAGATTATAATGATGATTAATTAAAGTAAACAATGCTATATAGAATTTTAATTTAATAAAGGGTCAAAATAATGAAACATTTATATGGAAAAGTCAATATTTCTGAAAAATTTGGGAAAGATGATATTATTTTACATTTAGGAAGGGGAAGGCCACTTCCATTGGGTGCAGATAAAATCATAGATGGATTAAACTTTTCCATCTATTCTGGAAAAGTCGATAAAATGTCTCTTCTTATTTTTAAATCAGATCATGAAGAACCATTTGTAGAATTAGAACTTGATGAAATACGAAACAGAACGGGCGATATATGGCATATTTATATTGAAGGTCTGCCTGAAAATATTAAATATGGATATCGAGTCCATGGTGAATATAATCCGTCCAAAGGCCTATATTATAAACCTGATCAGATTCTTTTTGATCCCTATAGTCTTGCTCTTTCCGGTAGTGCCGTATGGGGTTCAGATTTCAAAAGAAAAAATGGAGTCCAGGAATATGGTTATCAAAGACGATCTTTTGTTCCTGAAACTGATTTTGACTGGGGCGATGATTGCCAGTTGAATACTCCATACAGAGACACCGTTATCTACGAACTTCATGTTCGAGGATTTACCAAACACAAATCATCCAGAGTTAAAGAAAAAGGAACATTTAAAGGTCTTATTTCAAAAATACCATATTTAAAAAAACTGGGTATTACAGCAGTGGAACTTATGCCAATTCAGGAATTTGATGAAAATGAGAATATAAATATAAATCCCGAGACGGGGGAATATCTTAAGAATTTCTGGGGTTATTCTACGCTTGCTTTTTTTGCTCCAAAGGCATCTTATGCATCAACCGGTGTTTCAGGTGGTCAAATAATTGAGTTTAAAGAAATGGTAAAGGCTTTTCATAAAGCTGGTATTGAAGTCATTTTGGATATTGTATATAATCATACAGGCGAAGGGCAATCACAAGAACTTGTATATTCATATAAGGGACTTGATGCAAGATCCTATTATATGATAAATGAAGAAAATGGGGAATTTATGAATTTCTCCGGTTGTGGAAATACATTTAACTGTAATCACCCAATTGGAAGGAATTTGATCATGGATTCTCTTAGGTACTGGGTTACACAGATGCATGTAGATGGATTCAGGTTTGATCTTGCCAGCATAATGGGTAGAGACGAGCAGGGAAATGTATTGCCAAATCCACCAATCATTGATCATATTGCCCGGGATCCTGTGCTTGCTAAGACAAAGATAATTGCTGAAGCCTGGGATGCTGCTGGATTGTATCAGGTAGGAAGTTTTCCCGGAACAAGGTGGGCAGAGTGGAACGGTAAATATCGGGATTGTATCAGGAAACTTGTTAAGGGTGAAAATGGAGTACTTGGAGAATTTGTTCATCGCCTGAAAGGAAGTCCCGATCTTTATCAGACTTCTAACCGTGAGCCATATCATTCGATAAACTTTATCTGTAGTCATGATGGGTTTACTCTTCAGGATATGGTAACCTATTTTCAGAAGCACAATCTGAAAAATGGTGAAAACAACAATGATGGAGATAATAGTAATCATTCCAGTAATTATGGCCTCGAGGGTCCTTCTGAAGAAGCTGGAATAGTAAAATTTAGAAAAAAACAGGTTAAGAATTTTCTGGCACTTCTTCTTCTATCACAAGGTACACCTATGTTTACTGCTGGAGATGAATTCTATAGAACGCAAAATGGTAATAATAATGCTTACTGTCAGGATAATTCAATTTCCTGGTTGAATTGGGAAGATCTTAAAACACATTCAGATTTATTTGAATTTACACGTAATATGATAAAACTTCGAAAAGAAACTCCACTTATTGGAATTGAAAGTTTTGCAGAGCTTGAAAATGACATTAATGTAAGACTTCATGGGATTGAACCAGATAATCCTGATTTTTCCTACTATTCAAGATCGATGGCCATTGAATTTGAGGATATTTCATTGAATCTTGAGAACAAATATAAGAAAATTTATATTGTTTTTAATTTCTGGCAGGAGTATCTTGAATATAAACTACCATCAGGAAACTGGTCTATAAAAGTTGATACTGCTGGCAAACCGACCTTCTATGATAAACCTCTTGATATCAACAGAAAATATCTTATGGTATGTCCTTTCTCACTTATGGTACTTGTTGAAAATTTTGAGTAAAGTGTTGGATTTATGAATAAATTATTTATACTAATTAGTATTGTTCTTGGACTTTTTGCGATTGAGCGCTTGATTATTTTAAAGTTAACGTCTAGCGTTAAAGGGCGTGAGTGGATAAAAAAAACATGGTGGATGCATCCTAATTCACTTTGCATAATGCGTATTCCAAATGGTTTTATTACTATATTATTGTGGTATAAAGTTAATCCTACTTTTGCATCTTTGTGGTTTTCCTTATTTATGATCACTGATCTGACTGATGGAACTATTGCTAGAAAATGTGATCTTGGAACGCCTAAAGGCGAATGGCTTGATCCATTGAGTGATAAATTCATGTATCTTCCAGTGCTGGCAATGTTTGCCTGGCAGGGATATCTTTCTGTTACCCTGGTTGTGATTTTTTCTATTATAGATATAATTGGACAGTTTTCACGATTAATTGTAAAGAAAAAAGCAGCGAACAGTTTTGGGAAAGCTAAAACTACCATGGTGTGTGTTGTTCTGATCATGATTGGCTTAAAGGTCACTTGTACTGAAGCCTGGATTGTACATTCTGCATTGTTTAACAGGATTGATTATCTATTTTGCTCATGTTGTATTCTTGCATTCTTGTCATTTTACTGTAAAATTGTACCTGATATCTGGTATGCCAATTCACTTACATTTCTGAATTTTTCATGTGGTATTGCGGCTTTGAAGATTGCATGGTCAGGAAATCTTATATTAGCTTTTGTTCTCGTATTTATTGGTCAGTTTTTTGATCTTTTAGACGGCCGTGCCGCAAGAAAATATGGATCGACTAAACATGGTGGTTTGTTTGATGATATTGCAGATGGAATCAGTTTTGGATTTGCAATTGGAAGTATAATTTTTTTAAGTTCACGTGCAGTTCATCTTAATCTTTCTCTTGTTATAAGTATTTTATATACTTTCTGCGTGATCTACCGGCTTTACAGATTTCTAAAGAATTCAGGAAAACTTCCTTACGGGATTTTTGAAGGTTTGCCTTCGCCGGCTGGTGCTATGCTGGCTGGATCAAGTGCAATACTTTTTATGAAGATTCCATCGATGGTCCTGTTTTTTGCTTTTCTCAGTTCGATCCTTATGATATCAAGGATCAAGTACAAACATTTTGGATTAAAAATCTGGTCCTTAATGCATGTAAAAGCCAAGCTTTCCATTTTTGTGATCATACTTATATATATAAATTTTTCTGTTATTCAAAAAAGTTATACCAAATCATTTGCTTTTACTCTTTTTTGTTTTGCTGCTATTTCAATATACAGTATTCTTGCAATTAATCGAACAATTGAAGGTGACAGTGAAGCTGTTACAATCGATGACGATGAACAGGAAGATATATAATAACAGGGTAAATTGTGATAAGAAGCTTTCTGCCAGTTGTAGATAAAAACTCCAAAGTGCTTATTCTTGGATCGATGCCCGGTGTTGATTCTTTAAAAAAATTGCAATATTATGGCCATTCAAGAAACAGTTTCTGGTATATCATATTTTCTTTGACCCATACTGAATTCAGCACGGATTATAATCTCAGAAAAAAATGTCTTCTGAAAAACAGGATAGCGGTATGGGATGTTATGAAATCTTGTAATCGAAAAGGTAGTCTTGACTCTGCTATAAAGAAGAATTCTATAATCACCAATAATTTCAAAACCTTTTTTGAAAAGTATCCTTTGATAAACAATGTTTTTTTTAATGGTGCTACAGCACAAAATGAATTCAACCGAAAAGTGTTACCTGAAATTTCAGGATTATTCAATCATATTAAATATCACCGGTTACCATCTACAAGTCCTGCTATGGCAATGATGAAACGTGAGGAAAAACTTGTTAAATGGGGTCTTATAATAGAGACCTTAATAAGCTTCTAATAATCATTCTTATTATCAACATAAATATCAGAACTTTGAGCTGGAATGATTATTGTTCCTTTTTCAGTTATTTTTAATTCCTCGCCATTTTTAAAAGAATTTAATTTACCAGTATCTATAAAGTCGGGAAGATGTATTTTTACTTTTACTTTTTCATCCTTTCTATTGATAACTACAAGTGCATTGTTACTAAAATGATTTCTCAGGTATACCCATACATCGTCATCAAGATACAGGGTATAAAAAGCTCCTCTTCTAAGAGAACTGTTTTGGAGTCTGCATTTATTGAGTTTGGAAAGAAAATCCAGGTTTTCCTTTTCGATTTTGCTGAGTTTATCATCAAATTTCATATCTCTTCGATTATCTGGATCCCATGCTCCCTGAAGTCCGATTTCATCACCATAATATACAAGTGGGCATCCATTGATTGACATGATAAATGTCATACCAAGTCTCCATTTCCAGTAGTTTGACTGAATTGTCGTCTGAGGCTGGTTTTCCCAGGCCCGTATTTTTTCTTCAGAATCTCCGGGGATAAATGCACCGTCTGCATAGGACATGAAACGAGGGAAATCATGATTTCCAATAAATGCAGAGAGTAAGCCATTTTCTAATTGTTTTCTGTAGTCTGCATGCTCACGTTCAAGGTTTCTCATAGAAGCGCTCCCGACAGCAAACACATCTCTTATTATCCAGTAAAAGGAAAAATCAAACTGTGCATCAAGTTTACTTTCATCGATGTAACTCATAACTTTTTTGCGATTATCGATTGTTTCGCCGATCATGAAAGTTCTTAAATATGGATTATTTTTATCATATTCTGATAATTTATTTCTTAATTCCATCCAGAAGATGTCAGGAATATGTTTTACTGCATCAAGCCTTAATCCATCAGCCCCAGTGTTTTTCAACCACCAAACCGCTTGATCGACAAGCCATTTACGAACTTCTGGATTTGAAAAGTTGAATTTTGGAAGAAAAGTATCAAACCAGGTAGTCAAAGGAAATTCATCAAAAAGTTTGATATTTTCCCTTCCATCTTTAGTTTTACTTCCAATGAACCAGCGTCTTCGATTTTGATATACTGGATTTTCTTCATGAACATGGTTTGCTACGTAATCCAGAAGAACCTTTATATTTTTACCATGTGCTGCAGCAACTAGTTTTTTAAGATCCTGCATATTTCCAAGTCTTGAATCTACTTTGAAATTGTGAATTGGCCAGTAGCCATGATATCCAGAAAATTTTCTGTGTGGTGGTTCAAATTCACGGTAAGCCTTGTAAGGATTTTGATATTGTGGAGAAATCCAGAGAACATTTATACCAAGATCTGAGAAATATCCATTTTTAATTTTCTCGGTCAGGCCTTTGTAATCACCGCCATGAAAATTTGCTGAAGGAGTTAATTCAGAATCAAATACTGGATCATCATTTTTTGGATCCCCATTATTAAATCTGTCGGTTATGGCATTGTATATTATAGAATCCTTATAATCAAAATACCCGAATCTCTGGTAGTCATATGAATAAATAGATGAAATTGTCCATGGATTATTTCCATAAACAATTATTCTCAACTTATCTACAGGTCTGTCAGGAGTATGTTTATTAATTTTTAGAATTAGTTTATTCCTGGCTCTGTCTATTTCATAATCCCTTCCTGATTGTAGAAGTGAGTTATTATAATATATTATGGTATCTGAAGGTTCGGGATTACCGTGTTTAATTTGAAAAATAAGATTGATCTTTTTAAGAGTAATATCTTTAGTTAAATAAAGAAGAGATGGTTCATAATTCTTAGCCGGATCGCCAACACATATCTGGGAATTAAATCCTCCTAGACCGTCACTGATCTGTTCAGTATTATCAGGATCGATTATCCAGTTATTGTCCACAACATATTTATAACTGTATATACCGTAAGGTAGAGAAATTAAAGTTTCGTATTGTTCGGTTTTTTTATTAAAGGATAATTTTGTAATTCCTGATTTCCAGTTATTCATTGATCCTGCAAGAAAAACCTTCTGATTTTTTGCTTTTCCGGAATATATGAAGTTGACTTTTCGACTATCGTTTTTAATGATTACCGGGATATCAATAAATTTCAAGATCTTATTTTTTTTTAAAATCTTAATACGAAAATTAAATAAGCCCTGTTTTTTCTCAATATCAATTAGCTTAAGTTTATTTATATTACCAGTAATTTTAAAATTACCATCTGATGAAAAACTATATCTAATTTCTTTATCCGGTTTATTAAAATAAATATATTTAACGGGGGAGAAAACATGTGATTCACCTGGAACAATTCTTATCACTGGAAAAGTTTTATCCGAAATATCGCTTGAAAAGGATGGAACAGTTGAGAGAAGCATGATAATTATTACCGCCATAACAAATTTATAGTATTTAAAAAACATTTATCCTCCAAAGGACTTAGGTAAATTGATTGGTATTATAATAATAAAAGAAATTGTTTCTGTCAAAGTGTTATACGGGGACGCGTCTTGACATTTGACAAATGCAGAGTAGTAAGAACCATTTATTTGTCAAATGTCAAGACGCGTCCCCCGTAAAACGTTTCTGTTAAAGTGAAAAGGAGTTGTGATTAAAGCTCCATAATTCTGTAAAAAGCTTTTCCATAGAAATCTCTTAATTGATGAATAATATGTTTACGACTTCCGTGATATGTGCACTTCATGAGCGGTTCATATCTATTCTGTATTTCGATTTTTCCAGATTCTGTACAAACAGGAACTTCATCGATCATTCCTTCAGTCATGAGCAGGAAAAGATACGGTTTATAGAAGTCAAGTTTCCCAATTCTTTTTCTGATCATGTATTGTTTAAGAATTTTCTGGGTTTTAGTCAATGTGGCAAGCGCTGTATTAAGTTCAATAATTTTTTTGCTTTCATCGCCGTTAAATACATATAAAGTTTGTGATTTAAAAAATTTAAGTTTTCCAAAGCCTGTATCCATAGTGATCTTTTTATCTTCTGTATTATAGACCATTTTTCCCCAGACCAAATTTCCATTTTCAAGTATTGCAACTCTTGTAATACCCTTATCTTCGAGGAATAGTTCTTCTTTTTCATACCATTTTACTGGGTTAGCCATCAGATCATCATCTAGTGCATATGCCCAATCAGCAGTAATAAAAAGAATAAATACAAATAATAAAAGAAACATAATTTTTTTCATGATAGTAATATAATCGGTAAATTTCCACAGGATATGAGGAAAAATTTCCCCGAGTCGAGAAATGAGATAATAAAAAAAATCAATATCTTCATATATGTTTGGCTTTTTGGATTTAAATGTTGTGGCATAATATTTGCAATGCTTCTCAGAAGAAATATTATGAAAAAATTATTTTTGCTTATTATAGTATCTTTTTTTTGTATTCAGATTGGTTTTGGTGAAATCCTTCTGGAAACTCATATTGATATGCAAAGGCTTGATGAGTATGTTCTCAAAGCTATATTTACATATGATAATACTCATTTAACCTATGAATCTTTTTTTGTTAAAAGTATTCCATCTGAGCCGGACTACAACATTATAAGGCAAAGCTTCAGCGAAAAGATCTTCAAAAACAACACTTCTGTGATGATAAAAAGGACATTCAGTTTCTACATCAGGCCACTACGCGAGGGAAAGATCAATATTAAATCAATTGAATTTGTTAATTCAAAAAAGGATAAGAAGTTTCTTACTGTTCCGAAAATGATAACTGTCAGGAATTATACTAAGTTCAAAAGGTATGGAAAAGTACTTTTATTAGTTGTCCTGTTTTTTCTTATCTGTTTTCTTGTTTATATCTGGGTTAATAGAAAAAAAGAAAAAGAACCTGAAGTTATTGAAGAAGAAATTGAGATTTCATCTATTGATGAAATAATCAGACGTATAGAAAAACTATTTGATGCAGGTCAACATAAAGAAGTGTTTACCGAGTTGTATATTGCGTCAGATATATGCAGTAATCAGGAATATAAAGCAAAGATAAACCTTTTGATTAATGATCATGGGTCTTTGATAAAATTTGGTGGAGAAAAACTTAATGATCAGATTAAGTCTGAGATTATGGGTGTCCTTCATCAGATGAGCAGAGAAGAAAATCTGGAACATAATTCGAAATGTCCGTCATGTGGTCATATCGTTTCTGATAATGACCAGGAATGCAGTAGTTGTGGTGTAGAATTTGAATAGATAGGAGGAAGATCGTGGATACTAGGATCAAGGAAATTAACGAAAAAGTAAAGGAATCTTCAGTATTTATTGAGGAATTAAAAAAAGAGATTTCTAAGGTGATTGTAGGTCAGAGTTATATGGTCGAAAGATTACTGATAGGGTTGTTAAGCAGTGGAAATGTTCTGCTTGAAGGTGTACCAGGACTTGCCAAGACCTTGACGGTAAAGACTTTGTCAGATTGCCTGAGTACGGAATTTTCAAGAATCCAGTTTACACCGGATCTTCTGCCGGCTGATGTAATTGGTACTTTGATATATGATCAGAAAAAAAATGAGTTTATCCCCAAAAAGGGACCAATATTTTCTAATATTGTTCTTGCAGATGAGATAAACAGAGCACCTGCAAAAGTCCAGAGTGCACTTTTACAAGCCATGCAGGAACATTGTGTAACGATAGGTGATGTTACATACAAAATGTCTGAGCATTTTTTAGTGCTTGCAACGCAGAATCCTATAGAACAGGAAGGTACTTATCCACTTCCAGAAGCACAGATTGATCGTTTCATGCTTAAATTAAAGGTTGGTTATCCTGAAAAAAGCGAAGAAAAAGAAATCATAAAACGCATGACCGCCACAACTGTTCCGACAGTTAATAAAATAATCTCAATTGAAGAAATCCAGGAGATGAAGAAGCTGGTTGAAAGTATATATATTGATGAAAATCTTATGGATTATATTGTAGACCTGGTTTTTGCAAGTCGAGAACCTGAAAAATATGGTCTTGACGTTAAGCAGTATGTTGAATATGGTATTTCTCCAAGAGGATCAATCTTTCTTGCGAAGGCTGCAAAGGCACATGCTTTTCTTGAACATCGCGGATTTGTTGTTCCGGATGATATCAAGGCTGTATCAATGGATGTTTTAAGACATAGACTGATACTTAATTATGAAGCAGAAGCTGAAGAAATAATCCCGGAAGATATTATCAGAATGATATTTGATCGGGTAGAGGTTCCATAAAAATAATTGATAAAACTGTAGGGACAGGCCCCTGTGCCTGTCCAATATCATAAAACTTGCTGGAAATTTGGAATAGTATATTTGATTACTAAATTGGAGAAAATATAGTGATACCAAAGGAAATAATCAAGAAAGTCAAAAAAATAGAGATTAGGACTCGCGCTCTTGTTGAGGACGTATTTGGCGGCGAATATCATTCAATATTTAAAGGCCAGGGGATTGATTTTGCAGAAGTAAGAGAATATTTTCCCGGTGATGATGTTAGAAATATTGACTGGAATGTTACTGCTAGAACAGGAGTTCCTCATGTAAAGAAATTTCAGGAAGAACGTGAATTGACTGTAATGTTTCTAATTGATGCAAGTACAAGCGGCGAATTTGGAACATTTGAAAAATTCAAACGTGAATATGCTGCAGAAATCTGTGCTCTTTTGGCATTCAGTGCAATAAAAAACAATGATAAAGTTGGATTGATCATATTTACTGAAGATATTGAAAAATATATTCCGCCGAAAAAAGGCAAGAAACATGTTATGCGGGTAATTACTGAGATTTTATCATTTGTTCCAGAAAAAAAAGGTACAGATATCAAAGTAGGTCTTGATTTTCTAAACAGGGTAATGAAAAGAAAGGCTATTTGTTTTCTCGTTTCTGATTTTTTCTCACAAGATTATGAACATCCTCTTAAAATAGCTGCAAAGAAGAATGATCTTATTGCCCTTAGAATTATTGACAGACATGAAGTCCAGCTTCCTAACCTTGGCGCAATAATCCACTTTGAAGATGCAGAAACTGGTGAAGAGTTGTACATTGATACTTCTGATTCTTCGTTTATTGATGAATATCAGGAACATTCAGAAATGGAGTTATCCAGTATGGAAACTTTATTTAAAAAATGTAATATTGATTTTATCCAGTTTCTGACTGACAAGTCATATATTAAACCGATAATGCTTTTCTTTAAGAAAAGAGGGAAGCGGATTAGGAGATAATGAAGAAATGAAAGAAAGAGTTTTGAAGAAAAAAGTTTTTTTTGACGGAAAAACATTATATTTCACAATTTTTGGATTGACTATGATCAGTTTTCTGGCAGGATCTTTTTTTAGTGAAGGTAGAAATCCTAAAAAAAATACATCAGCTAGTTATGAATATTTGTTATCGACTGCTTCAGAATTAGAAGGAAAAGGTGTTTATAATGGAGCCATTGATATTTATCTGGAATACCTGGGTGCAGGTGTCAGAATTAGCAAAAATGAGAAGGCAGGTATATATTTTAGGATGGCTAAAATAGCTGGAGAAAAACTTGCAGATTATGATATGGCCCAGAAATATTCAATACTTGTTAAAAATATAGTGGATCCAGAATCATCAGTTTTTAAAGAAAACCAGCGTCTTCTCGTGACCTGGTTGGAACGTGGAGGGAAATCAGTTGATGCAGTTAATGAATTAAAAAATACAGATTTGAATAAGAATATTAAAAAGGGCGGAACCATAGTTGCAGAGGTGAATGGAATTTCGGTTTACAAAACTGAATTCGATAATGCCTATGAGCAAATTCCGCAGCACATGAGAAAAACTATTGATAAAAAGGTTTATTTTCAACAGTTTATTTTCAGAAAACTGGCTGTTGGTGCTGCCAGAAGAGAGAAATTACATAAAGATGTTAAAGTAGCACAACAATTGAGACAAATTGAAGATGATCTGGTATTTAAAAAATATATTGAAAGTAAGACCTCTGATGCAAAGAATATATCACCAGATGATGCTAGCAATTATTTTAAAGCAAATCCGGATAAATTCAAGGAACCAGGCTACAGAGAAGCTAAGATTGCAGAACTATCTTCAAAAGATGATAAAGCTGACTGGAACAAGATCAAAAAGGTCAAAGTCATGCAGAAATCAGAATACATAAGTGGAATTGGAAAAATTCAAGGACTGGTTTCGGGTATTTATAGTATAACTTCAGGTCAGACTACGGAAGTTTTTAAAGATGATAAAGGAAAATTTTATCAGGCTAGACTGGAAAATATTCAACCAGAGCGGCAAAAAACATTTGAAGAAGTTAAAAACATGGTTTTCCAGATGTATTATCGTGAAAAAATGGAAAAAGAGATGAAGAATCTATATGAAAAATTATCCACAAGTGGAGAAGTGAAAGTATATGAAGACAGGCTTAAGTAATTTCCTTAAACGAATACTGCTGATATTACTGGTACTATTATTCCAGTTTATGTCTTTATGCGCTGATGATAATCGAATCAGTATGCAGTCTGAGGTTGACCGGAATTCGATCACAATAGGCGATTATATTGATTATAAGATTATTCTGGATTATGATTCTGATCTTAAGGTGACTCCGCCTGGGCTGGGAGTTAATCTGGGGATGTTTGAGATCAAGGATTATAATGTGATTCCTGCTAAGGAAATTGCTGGCCGGGTCAAGAAGGAATTTTCTTACAAGATTTCAACATACACTACTGGAGAATATACAATACCGGGAATTACAGTTGAATACTTTGAGCAGGATAAGAAGAGACAGATTATTTCAAATCCAATCAAAATTGAAGTTAAAACCGTGTCATCAGATGGAAAACTGGCTGATATTAAGGATGTAAAGCCTCTTTATATTCCTGAAGTCAGCTACAAAAAGGCTATTATTATATGTGCTGTCTTACTTGTACTGATTATAATTGTAGTTATTATCTATATTAAGAAAAGAAATAGAATATCGACTGAAATTCAATATGAAGAAGTGATTATTGATTATTTTAAAGAATACCTTGAAAGACTTGATGCCGTTGAAAGAGATCTTGAAACTACAGATATAAAGGAATTATATTTCATAATTGATGATATATTCAGGCAGTACTTCTCTATATACATTGAAGAAGTTGTTATGGAAATGACAACTTATGAGATTATTAAAAAATATAGTGGTAATTTACCAGCTAATATTGACAGGAAAGCATTTGCCGAGATTAAAAGTTTTATGGAACATGCTGATATGATTAAGTTTGCTAAGCTGCCAGAAACGATGAAACAGGCTGAAATTGATATAAATTTTATAAGGTCTTTTATCAATGAATATGTTGTTGAACCAGTAAAAGGAAAAAGAATTAAGGGAGGAAAGACGCAATGACATTAAGATTTTTCTCTCCGTGGATTTTACTTTTGATTCCAATTATTTTATATTTGTACAATCGTAAATATCCTGTATTTGCAACTATTAAGTTTTCTGATATCCGATATTTCAAAAGACTTATTGATAAAAAAAAGTCAAATTCTGGTAAGAATAAAATCAGGATCTTACAATATATTCGAATTATAGCGATAGTCCTGTTGATTGTAGCACTTGCACGGCCGCAGGGCGGGGTTAGTTTTAAAGAAATCAATACGCATGGAGTTGATATTGTAATTTCAATCGACGTATCAAGCAGTATGCTGGGAGAAGATTTACGGCCAAAAACATCAAGACTTCAGGTTGCCAAAGAAGTAGCACTTGATTTTATAAAAAAGAGAAGAAATGATAGGATTGGTCTTACAGCATTTGCAAGAAGAGCTTATACCCAGTGTCCGCTTACGCTGGATTATAACATCCTTAAATCATTTATGGATATGATGAAAATTGGAATGATAGAGGATGGTACTGCAATAGGGAGCGGAGTTGCGGTTTCACTGGCCAGAATAAAAAAGGGCAAAGCTAAAAGTAAAGTTGTAATTTTATTGACTGATGGAGTCAACAATGCAGGAAATATTAATCCACTCACTGCAGCAAATCTTGCGAAAAGTCTTGGTATAAAAATTTATACTATTGGCCTGGGAACAGATGGATATGCACTTTATCCATATGATGACCAGTTTTTCGGGAGACGATATGTTAAACAAAAAGTTGAAATTGATGAAGAATTACTAGAAAAGATTGCAGACATAACCGGTGGATTTTATTTCAGGGCGAAAGATGAAGATTCACTTAGGAATATATATGATCATATAAATAAATTGGAGAAAAGTGAGATTAAAAGTAAAGAGTATACACTTTACTCTGAACTTTATCATTATTTTCTATATGTAGCACTGCTTATGATATTTCTTGAAATTATATTATCGTGTTTTGTATGGATTAAGATCCCATGAATGAAGGAGTTAAGAAATGTTTTTTGCATCATTAAAATTCAGTTTCCTTTTTCTGGTCATACCGCTTTTGATCATTGCGATTTTTTATAAATATCATAGAAAAAAGGTTCTTCTTCAGAAATTTGCTGATAAAATTACCAGTCTGAAACTTCTGGAAAAAGTTGATTACAATAAGATGAAATTTAAAGAGATAATGCTTGTATCTTCAATTGTACTGATTATTTTTGCAATGATGCAGCCACAGTTTGGAATAAAAAAGCAGATCATAACAAAGGCTGGAATTGATATTGTATTTGCTCTTGACGTATCTGACAGTATGCTTGCTGAAGACATAAAACCAAACAGAATACAGAAAGCTAAATACGAGATAAGTAAACTTGTAGAAAGATTTAAAGGTGACAGAGTAGGACTGGTAATATTTTCTGGAAGTGCTTTTGTCCAGGTTCCGCTAACTCATGATTATGCCGTTTTTAATATGTTTCTGGAAAATGTTACAACAGATTCTATTGAGCTTCCAGGCACAAATATAACCGAAGCCTTAAAAAAATCTCTTAAACTATTTAACTTAAAGGAAACTACTTCAAAAGTTGTGATTCTTTTGACAGATGGTGAGGATACAGTTGAAGAATCAGTTAAAGTTGCTTCAGAAGCAGCTATTATGAATGTGAAGATATATACTGTAGGTGTTGGAAGTCCAAAGGGAGCACGTATTCCTGATTTTGACGAAAAAGGACGTCGATTGGGTTTTAAAAAAGACAGGGAAGGGAATATTATTACGACGAAGCTTGCTGTTAAAACGCTTCAGAAAATTGCACTTGAAACAAAAGCCAATTCATATATTGCTGGAAGTGGTGATATGGATTTAGGGAAAATCCTGGAAAAAATTTCACAAGACGAGAGAAAGGCTGTAAATTCAAAACATTATGGTATTTTTGAAGACCGATTTCAATGGCCTCTGAGTTTTGGAATACTATTACTCTGTATCTCGACATTTCTTCCAGAAATACGTTTATCATCAAAAATGATGCGTATGGTTGTTATATCCCTTTTATTATTTAATTTGACTTCTTTCCAGTCATTTGGAATAACTCCTGAAGCCACCGGACCAGATTTGAAACCTGAACCATTGCAGAACAAACAGAAAATACCTGCTGTATCCCTTCTTACAGGTTATATTGATAATACATATAAGAAGATCATTGATGGTGTCAAAAAATATAATAGTGAAAACTATGATAAGGCCTATATTGAATTTAATAAACTTCTTTTGAAGAGTCCTGAAAATAAGGAATTACACTTGAATACAGGATCAGCATTATATAAAACCCGGAAATATGATGAAGCAATAAAGGAATATGAAGAAGCACTATATTCGAAAAATATTGATATAAAATCAAGAGCATATTACAATATCGCCAACAGTTATTTTAAAAAGGATGAACTTGATAAATCAATTGAGTTTTATAAAAAGGCTCTGGAATTAAAACCTGATGATAATGATGCAAAATATAATATTGAAGTTATAAGAAAAAAACTTAAGGAAAATTCGAAGAAACAGCAACAAAAGCAGCAACAGAATAAAGATCAGAAACAGAATAAAGATCAGAAAGATAAGAAGGATCAGCAGAAGCAAAAACAGGATAATAAAGACCAGAAAGATGAAAAAGATAAACAACAGCAAGATAAAAAAGATAAAGATAAGAAAAAAGATGATGAAAAGAAGAAACAGGATCAGAAGAAAAAAGATGATGAAAAAAAAGATCAACAGAAACCTGAAAAGCAGCAGATGAAAAAGAAAAAAATGAGTAAAGAAGAAGCTGATAAGATGTTGAAGCAAATCATGGATATGGAAAAAGATGATCTTAAGAAGAAGAAAAAAGAAAAGATAAAAGCAAAGGGGCAGTATAACGTTGATAAAGACTGGTAATCTGCATCCTGAATGAGCGAATCTTGAATTTTTCTGCGCCAATTTATCCTTTCGGAGTAGAATACTACACCTCAGCATAAATTGTCTTGAAAAATCCAACCTTCATCTCATTCAGAATGCAGGGATAGATGAAAGGAAAAAGAAATATTAAAATAATGTAGGGACAGGTCCCTGTACCTGTCCGATACGAATATAAAGCAAGAAGGAAAAAAATTGAAAAAAAGTATTGGGAAACTGGGGAATATGCAAGGTAGAAAAATAATAATTTTTCTTATTATAATTGGAATGTCACATATTGCCTGTGCGGTTAATATAGTAGGCAGCCTTAATTCTACTGAAGTATATATGGGTGAAAGTTTTGAGTTGAAAGTCCAGGTTTCATCCAATAAAGATGAATCTCTTCCAGCACCAACTTCACCTAGATCGAATGGTGGTTTTAAAATGACTGATTCCAGATCGATGACTTCCATGAAGATTATTAATGGTAGTGTGACCAAAACACAGGAAACGACCTATGAGATGGAGCCGACCAAAACTGGGACATTTGTGATTTACCCAGGTGGAATTAATGTAGGTGGGGCCAGAAAAGAAGCTGCATTGCTCAAAATAAAAGTTAGTCCACAATCAAAAGTACGTAAAGAAACCGGAGCATTACCTTTTTTTGTTGAAGCGGAATTTACGAGCAAAACTCCGTATGTAGGTCAGCAAGTAGCTTATTTATTCAAACTATATATAAATCAGGACTATGTTCGTCGTATATCTTCACTTGATCTTTCAATTCCCGAATTTATTGGATTCTGGAAGGAACAGATTAAAGAGCGTAAATACTATAAAACAATTGATAGAAAACGTTATCTTGTCTATGAAGTACCAACCATTCTGTTTCCTACTCGAAGTGGTGAATACAAAATTGAAGAGGCTAGAATAAACTTTATATATAGCGAACCAAAAAAGACTGGCTCTAGAAGAAGAATCAATAATTTTGGAAATTCAATATTTAATGACCCGTTTTTCAGTGGAATGAGCTATAAGAGAACCAGAAAATCTCTAGTAACCAAAAGTGCTGTTTTGAATGTTAGAGAGTTACCATCTGGAATTGCTTTGCCTGTTGGTGAATTTAAGATAGGTTTTCGGGTAAATAAACAGAGACTTGCTGAACATGATGCGATAACAGCAATAGTATCATTGGAAGGTGATGGAAATATTAATGATTTTACCGAACCATTTATTAAACTTCCTGATGATTTCAAGAAATTCAGCTCAAAATCGGATGTTTCAAAGAATTTTGTCGGAACAAGGATGCAGGGTAAAAAAACATTTGAGTTTGCGATCGTGCCTGAAAAGAAAGGTAATTACAAACTGGGTCCAGTTTGTTTTAAATATTTTGATTCTAAAACTGGAAAAGCTCGAGAAATAAAATCACAGGTTTACGATATAACTGTAGAAAAAGGGGATAGCGAAATTGTTTCCATGAATATTGCAAATGGAAATGCAGTAACTGCAGTAAACAATAGTACAGTTGAATCAGGTGAAAATATTAAAATAAAAGCAACTGAGATCCGGGCAATAAAAGGAAATCAAAACAGCCTTAAAATTCATTCAGACAGCGAAGAAATCCTGAGAAACCTGTATTATCATCTGGTTTTCTGGTTCTGTTTTCCAGTATTCGGATTTCTGTATTCAAAAGAGGTATTCAAATTTGGAAAATCAGAAAGACAGATCGCGATTAAACGTTCTTTGAAGAAAGCCGTTAGTGAGTTAAATGAACTTAAGAGTGGTGGGAAAGAAGATTTTAAAGTTATGTATAGTGTCATTCAGAAATATTTTGGTGACAGGTTTGATATCAGTGCAGCTGATGTTACAGCGAGTAATATTGTAAAAACTTTGAAAGAAATGGAAATTGATGAAAGCATTTCTTTAAAAATAGCTGATATCATGCAGGAAATCAATTTTTATTCCATGTCTGGATTAAATGATAGTGGAGAATTTAAAACTTTTATTACAAAACTCAAGGAAAGCCTGAAATTACTTCATAGTCAGAAAACTGTTTTAGATAAGGAAAAAATACGATGAAAAATGTTATGATAATTTTACTTTTTTTTAGTATTTTAGCTTTTTGTACTTCAGTCTTCGCTATTAATTCTGCAGCTTTTTATAATGAAGGAAACGCAAATTATTCAAAGGGAAAATTTAATAAAGCTCTAGAAAATTACAAAAAAGTTATAGAAAGTGGCATAAATTCAGCTGATCTTTATTATAATACCGGAAATGCTTATTTCAAACTTGATAAAGTTGGTTGGGCTCGATTTTTTTGGGAAAAAGCACTGGCACTTGATCCGAGAGACAGTGACATTAAATACAATATTGAATATCTAAAATTGAATAAACTTAAAGACAGGCTTAAAAAAGATGAAAGTGGAAATGTTTTTGCATTGATATATGAATCAATTTCCTTGAAGTCCTGGTATATGGTATTCATTATTCTGTACATCGTTACCTGTATGTCTTTGGGAATACGATTTATATTAAGACGGGAAGGTTTACGATTCACTTTGATGATTATATTCATTGTAGGGTTCATATTGTTGACTTATTCAGGACTAAATCTCTATTTTAAGAATGCAGATAACAGTCTTAATCGAAAAGCTGTAATTGTTTCAAAAGAAATATCAGTTAAAAGTGAACCAGGAAATAATATGGGGGTTGAACTTTTTACTCTTCATGAAGGAACTTTGATTAGAATGGTCGAATCCCGTAGTAACTGGTATAAGATAATAGCAGGTGAGAAACTAATAGGATGGATTAGGAAAGAAGATTCAAAGCTAATCTAATTTGCGTCCTGAATGAGCGAACTTTGAAATATTAAGCATCAGTTCAAACCTCAACGTACGATGGTACGCCTCGGTTTGCCCAGATACTGAATATTCCAAATTTCATCTCATTCAGAACGCAAATGATAGAATGTAAGAAGTAAAGATAAAATAAAACAATAATAATCGGAGGATTGAAAAAATGTCAAAACAGGAAAAGATGTCAAACGAAGAAACACAGAAGATGAAGGAACAGATGGCTGAACAGTTTAAAATCGATAACATTATGAAGAGTTTTCTCTCGGTAATGGCTCAGAAAGGTTGGGAAAGTCTTGGAACAATGGCTAATCCATATT
>DAOVTB010000121.1 GCA_030633305.1 Candidatus Muiribacteriota bacterium | reverse complement strand
TTAGGGATTGAATCACAAAATTTCGGGATAATTCATTTATTTATGCAATGGCACATGACTTTTTATTTGAATGAATTTTCAGGACGCAGATTAAAAGAAGTATCTTACTTGTAGTTCTATCTTTTTACGGCTTGCTTTTTCACCATACTGGGTTGAATCTCCCCCACCAAAAATGGAATATTTACCAAGTATTTCATAGCTGGTAAAGCCGGTATATTTCACTTCAGCTGTACTGACAGAGCTATTATCTGTAAGATTGTAAATCATATAGAAACCAGGAGTAAAGTATAAAAGATCCCAAGGCTGTGGCCGTGTCATTTTTAGATACAGATAATCCCTGGAAATAAATTGTTTATTGAAAAAAGTAGAATTTGCTTTGTAGTATGGCACATTCAAGTTTGTGTCCAATGCAGTTTTCAAAGCAGTATAATAATTATCCATCTGATCACTAGTCAAACCACCAGCATTATGAATATATTCAAAGATTATTGTAATCTCATTCTGAGTCAAATATCTTGTTCCAAGAAGTAGATTATTATTTGATTTTAAAGTGCTGGCAAGTTTTCCTGTAGAATCCATAAAATATTGTCTGTAATTGTTTTCGTGACTGAATTCAAAATGAATTTCCCAGTTATCACGTAGATTTCTGGAAAAATCCATTCCATATTTAACATCTTCATCGCCGTTATAGAGAAAATACAAGTCAAGATCTGTATTATTTACAAGGGCATAAATCCTTGACAGATAGCTCATTGATGCGCCATTTCCGAAGCTTTCATTGTAATCCGCACTTGATGGAATCAATACAAGATCAATGGCCATATTCTTGATCTTTCCACGGTTTATAGCTTTTACCCATTGTAAGTGATACATGTAAAAGCCTTCTAAGGCTGCATCTACATCATCAACATCCTTCTGTTTCCCAGCAAAACTGACCGGATTCCAAATATAACCTTTACCCCACTTAACTGTTTTTTTACCAATACCATGTGTGATGTAACCAGTTTGAAATTCGAGATAAGATTCATACAGCGTTCTATCTAAATCCCATTCGTGATCTTTTAGCAAAAGATTCAGATTACCACTGATATTATACTTAAACTTTTTATTATCAAATTTGAGGAAAAATTCAGGTATAACGTAAAACATATCTGAATAACCTTCAGGCATTTGATTAAAATATTTAGCTCTAAATAGATCTGATTCCCGATTATTTTGCAAATAGATTGGATTGATCTTTAGATTACCTGACATATCAAATTTTTTGTTTTCAAATTCGGATACATCGAAACTGTAATCCTCAGCTATCAATAGATGGGATACAATAAACAATAGTATTGTAAATAATAATATTTTATTCATTATTAACTATTTTTCTCTGCGTCCTCAGCGTTCTCTGCGCGAGAATCTTCTTTCTTAATCTTTTAAATCCATGATTTTCTTCATGGAATTAACAGTAAAAATTTCGTCCTTAAGTTTCTTCCTTTTAACTTTAGCATATACCATCACAGATTTATAGCCTTTATATAAAGGACTATGGGTTTCAATAATTTCTGGACGTTCAACACCATCACCAAAGTTTTTGATATTTTTAAACTCCAATGTCTTTACAAGCATGTCTGATGCAGTATAACATTTGATCTTTACAGGAAGCATTTTTTCAGGATTAAACTCCAGGATAAGTTTGTCATAAGCTATTGATTTGTTTTTAGCTCTCAGGAGAAGTTTATTTTCCTTTTTTTTGATACCAACAACATTGTATTCTTCGCTGAAATCAAGACGCATAATATCTGAGTTATTAAAAAGCCCACCGGTAACAGATTGAAGACTTGTAATCCTAAGTGGACGGCCAACATTTGGAATGTAAAGCCACATATTTTCACCTAATCTAAGTGTATGCCTACCAATTTCAGTTTTTGGGGCTAGAAAGGTTGATAATATTTTGTCTTTCCCTTTTTTCGCAGTAAATAAAACAAATTCCTTTTTTGTTCCATTAGGTTCTATATTAATCAGTTTCCGGTAAAATATTGTTGATTCTGGTAACAGATTACCATCTATTTTCTTTAACAACTTGTTTCCAGCTTCTGATATTTTTTCAGCCTGTACTGGCATTGCCAGAACAAATAAACCTAAAACAACTAGTAACAATATTTTTTTCATAACGTCCTCCAGATTTTAATTTTGTTTTTTAATTTTTTATCGGGAGGGTCACAGACCCTCCCCTACAGCATTTAACTATTTTAATCTTTCTTTATCTTGTTAATCTTGTCTAATCTTTTCTCAGCGTTCTCTGCGCGAGATTTTTATTTTCTTTACTGCCTGAGCGCTTCAACTGGCTCAAGACGTGAAGCTTTTATGGCAGGTTCCAAAACCGCAATAACTGAAATCAGCATAACGATCAGAGAAATAGCTCCAATCTCACCCATAGTAACATTTGGAGTAAGTAGAATATTATCAGTTCTACCAAAGGATACTGTAAATTTCATGGCTTTAACACCCCATATAACAATTGTACCAATGACAGCCCCTGATATAGCGCCAATTATACCTAGAAAGAGGCCTTCAGTAATAAAGAGTGTTCTGATCCTTGATGCCGGAGTTCCAATTGCTGACATAGTGCCAATTTCTTTAACTCGTTCATAAACAGCCATTATCATTACGTTCATAATACTGATTAAAACAATAGTAACTAAAATGATCTTGATAAACAAAGCCATCATATCTATCATTTTTGCTATATTAAAAAACGGGGTAAGTTTCATCCATGGGTGAATCTCAATCATAGGTTTACCTGATTTATTTTTGAGTGAAGCAAGAGCTTTTTTCAATTTTTTGATTACTGGTTGGATTTTATCTATATTTTTTAAGCGAATTGCTATTTCACTTACCTGAACTTCGTTCATTCTTAAGATTGTTCTAGCGTCATCGATATGAATATAACCATACTTTCCACTTGGTCCTACTGCAGAATCAACAATTCCTGCTATTTTAAAACCCTGTCCATTTACAGAACCATCTGCATTATTCGCAATAATTACAACCTCCCCTCCAATTTTAAGTTTCAATCCTCTGGTCACAAGATCGGGAAGAAGTATTTCTCCTTTTTTTAGCATCTTTCCTTCTTTTATTCTTCCTGACAAAAGTGGTATTACTACTTTCGCCTGTTCCGGATTTATAGCAGCAAGTTTTATATTTGTAGTCTCTACATAGTTACTGAGCATCCCACCTAATAAAATCCTGAAACTGTATCCTTCAATAAACTTGTTTTTATCAAGAACTTCAGTTATTTTAGCCAGTTGTTTTTTATTTATTGTCAAATTCAATGGCATATTATCCAGAGATTCTACATAACCTTTTCTGTGAATCTGAATATGTCCAAGCATTGAATCAGTTATCTGCCCGATCATCATTCCTTTAAATGAACCAGCAATTGCGCTAAACAATAAAACTGAAATTACACCAAAAGCAATTATTGCAACAGTCAAAAATGTTCTTCGCTTCTGACGATAAAGATTATTAAAAGCTATTCTCATTATTGTTATCATTTATTTTCTCCAGTAACTATTTTTCCATCTTCAATCGTAAACTTTACATCCACTTCATTAACAATTTTGGGGTCATGAGTAGAGAAAATAAATGACGTTCCTTTTTCATCTTTGATCTTCCTGATCAAATCGATGATTTTATAAGCAGTATCATGATCAAGATTAGCAGTTGGTTCATCGGCCAGCACAATTTTTGGAGAAGTACTTAGTGAACGAGCAATTGCTACTCGTTGTTTCTGTCCACCAGATATCTGATTCGGCATCTTATTTTTCTGATCTGCAAGTCCTACCTGATCAAGTAATTCCATAACAATAGCTTTACGTTTAGACTTTTCAATATTTTGAACCATTATCAAAGGATATTCAATGTTTTCGAAAACAGTCAGTACAGGAATCAGATTAAAATCCTGAAAAATAAAGCCTAAATTATTCCCTCTAAATGTTGTTCTCTCTTTCCCTGAAAGCGAAGATACGTCCTGTTCAAGAACAGTTAATTCACCAGTAGTCGGTCTATCCAGACACCCAATCAGGTTCAAAAGGGTTGATTTCCCACTTCCGGAAGGTCCAATAAATGCCACAAAAGAAGATTTGTTGATACAAAAGGATACTTCCTTTAGTGCTTCTACTTTTATTTCTCCAAGATCATAGATCTTATTTATATTTTTTGCTTGAACTAAACATTCCACAATAAGCTCCTCCATAAATTCTTTTTAATATTATATCAATATCCGTGCCAAGTTAAAAACTAATATTAAAAAAAAGAAAAAAGATATCGCGCAGAGAACGCTGAGGACGCAGAAAATGGTAAATAATAAATAAGAACTCGCGCAGAGAACGCTGTGAACGCAGAGAATGGTAAATAATAAATAAGAACTCGCGCAGAGAACGCTAAGCACGCAGAGAATGGTAAATAATAAATAAGAACTCGCAGAGAATATGAAGATGAGAAAAAACAGGGTTTTCTAAAAGTATGATTAGTGCAGTCATTGCCCGAATTAATCCGAGGCGGGCCACAGGATGACAAATGGATTGCGACACAGTCTGACAGGCCCTCCCCTACGTCATTTAACTATTTTGTCCTCTTTCTTTTTCCCTTCATGTCCTTCATGCTCTTCATGGTAAAATTTTTATTTTCTCTGCGTCCACAGCGATCTCTGCGCGATATATTTCTTTTTTATCTTGTAAATCCTGTCCAGTTTTTCTTCTTTTTCCTTCGTGTTCTTCGTGGTAAAATTTTTCTTTTTCTTCATTTTTTAGTCAAAAATGTCGAATTTCAAGATTTTCCTCGACAAAATTGTCGAATTAATATAGATTTTGTATAATACCTGAGTTGAGTGATTATTTGAAAACATCTGCACTAATCTATTTGCCACTAAGATTTTCCAAAAAGCCTCGACGTACCTGATTGGTATGTCTGCGTTTTTTGAAAAACTTAGTGTCTAAATATTTCAGTACATCTGAATTCCAAATAATCTCTCATCTCAGGTTACAAATTCAGGAGTACGATAATGAACATTCTTATTGTTGAAGATGACAAAAATCAAAGATTTCTGATGGATAACTATTTTGGAAAGAAATATAATATCGGCCTGGCAAAAAACTATGCTGATTTTACATTTCAAATGGAAAAAAACATTCCTGATATTGTTATTACTGATATGAATCTTGAAGATGAAAAAAACGGATTAGACATAATAAAACGGGCTAAAGAATTAAGTCCAGCTGTCAGAATCATTGTACTTACAGCCTATGGCAACATTGAAAACGCTGTAGAGGCAATAAAACTCGGGGCAGACCATTATGTGCAGAAACCAGTTAATTTAAATGAACTGGATTTGTATATTTCAAAGTGTTACAAAACAAGAGAATTGATTACTGAAAATCAGCTGCTCAAAACTTTGAATACAGATCAATATGATCAGGACAAATTTATTTCAAAAATTGCGCTCACAGATTCAACCATCCTTATCACCGGATCCAGTGGAACTGGTAAAAGTTTTCTTGCACAAAAAATACATAAAATTTCCCGACGTAAGGAAAAAAAGATGATTACAATAAACTGTGCGACTATTCCTGGTGAATTGATGGAAAGCGAACTATTTGGTCATAAAAAGGGATCTTTCACTGGTGCAATTTCTGATAAGACTGGTAAATTTGAACAAGCCCATGGCGGAACAGTATTCCTTGATGAGATTGGAGAACTACCTCTTATATTGCAACCAAAACTTCTCAGAACAATTCAGGATAAAGTTATTGAACCTGTTGGCGGAAATGAAAAACAGGTTGATTTCAGATTGATTGTAGCCACAAATAAAGATCTCAAATCCATGGTTGAAGAAGGCAAATTCAGGGAAGACTTGTATTTCAGACTTAAAGTATTTTCTGTAGAAATGGCAGGTTTAAAACATAGAAAAGAATTGATTCCAGAGTTATGCCTGGCATTTATTGATGAACACAATCTCAAAACAGGAAAAAAAATCAAAACTCTTTCTTCTGAAGTCGAGAAATTGTTTCAGCAGTATAAGTGGCCTGGAAACATCAGAGAATTGAAGAATGCAATCGAATATTCTGTGGTAATGGAAGATAGTGATTCTATTACAATTTCTTCACTTCCAGGTGAACTAGTTGAAAACTTCAAACATACTCCAAATGATAATAACCAGAGTCCAGTTTCAAAAACTCCGTTTTCACTGGAAGAATCAGTTGAGGAATTTGAAAAAAAAGCAATTGAAAATGCGTTGGATATTTCTGATTTTAACCAATCAAAAGCCGCAGAATTTCTTGGAATAAACGAAAGAAAGATTCGATACAAAATGAAAAAGTATTATATTAACAAACCAGGTGAATAGAAAAGAAACGATACACGTTATTTTTCTTTAAGTTTAGGGCGACCTTTATTCCATTTTTCTTTGAATATACGATCTTTAAGTTTTTTCAACCAGTGTACTCTGCTATAAGGTCTTATAACTGCAAAATGGAAAGGATCTTCGGGATCCACGTGTACTTCTCTGATTGTATTTTTCTTTAGTGTTGGAAGCCTTCCAAAAACAAGTCTTACCAATGGAAGCGAAGTAAACAATCTCTGCCATTCAAAATTGGGTACAGAAAAACTTGTTCCATAACCTTCAGTATATATCTGACGATATAAAACAACTTCCCAATCACATTCTTCAGGAGATAACGACGTTATTTCCTTCATGAAATCAGTCAAAATATCTCTTGGAAAGTGCAGTAAGTGAAGCCCAGTCAAATAATTTTTAAATCCAGCATGATCAAGAGCAATTGCAGTGAATGTTGCACAATTCTGTTTTCTTTTCTTATAGGCAAATTTCTTATCTCCAGACCGGCTCCTGGAATTCGCATAATTAAAATACTGGGCGATTTTATTTAAATTATATTTCCCAGGAAGTTTATAAATACGAATACCCCAAACATTTCTCCCATAACACGAGCCAAGATTTGAACCAAAACTACTATGTCCTAGAGGATCATATGTGCCATACAGATATTCCTCCACTGGAAGAGTAGCACATATTGTTGAAGTCTTTTTATAATATCCCTCACTGATGGAAAATGCTTTTCCGTTAACTGCAAGGCCAATATGACCACCTGGATTACCTGAAATAAATTTTCCACGTCTAAGAACAGATTCTGAAAGGATGACTTCAAGTACCGGCATCCCTTTTTCTCCATTTAATTCCTGTATAATAGTCTTCTTATTAGGTACAGATTTTCCATTAGCAACACCAAATATATTTGATGCCGGAGCTATTTTAACAGGTTGCTTTCCTTTTTTCTTCTTTAAAAAACCTGCTTCAAGCCCACAGGTGCTCAACAAAAATATAATCAATATAATACTAAATTTTCTAAACATTAAACCGGCTCCACTGATAATACTATTAATATTATTCTATCTATTTTTGTTATTTTGTCAATCTATAAGTACATAGTGGGTCGACAAACTTTTAGTTCAATTTATGCAAACATAAAATATTATACTATGATAGTTATTATTTGAAACACTTGTTATAAGCTTACTTACTCGTCATCCTACCTGTGCCCCGAGGGTACGACTTGATCGGAGGATCCATCTTTATTCTTTAATCAATTTAAATAGATTACCCGATCAAGTCGGGTAATGACGGTGGTTAATGGAATATTGGACACTTTGTAGTAATCTTATTTTTTTAAAATTACTTTATAGAACTATTAATTTGTTGACGACGAATAGCATTAAAATATTTCCACGCAAACCACATCTGGATCAAAACGCGCCCGAAAATTTCATAAAAAGTTACCTGACTTTCTGACAATATCAAAATTACGCGACTTTTATACAAATGGCATAGATTTTACAACATGGACCTATCTCACTATAGTTGTATTATTATATCGTGTTAAAGTAATTCTGGGAGGATAAATATGAATAAATTTTTGGTTTTTATACTAGTCATTACCTTTATAATTGGTAGGTCTTGCTTTGCAGTACAATCTAAAAAACAAACTAATGGTAAAAAAAATAATCATCATTCTTTTACTATCAAACAGTGTATTGATATTGCGATTAAAAAAAATCCGGATATTTCTAAAAAGAAATGGGATATCAAATCTGCGATTGAAACAAAAAACATTACCAAAAGCTCACTTGGTTTTCAAGGTAACTTCATTGGCAGTTACATGCATCATCTGGACACTATTGGAATGTCTAAAACCAGCAGACCAGGCGAATTATTATCATTTACTGATGATATTGCAACTGGAGCTATGGTTTTAAAAGTACCTATTTATACAGGCGGTAAGCTCAGAAATAAACATGAAGCTTCAATAAAAGCCATTGAATACGTAAAATACCAGTTTATCCGAAGTAAACGAGAGCTTGTTTATAATGTTTCATTACTTTTTTATTCTATTCTGGGTCAAAAAAAAGTAATTGAATCTATGAGTTTTTCCAGAAAAGCACTGATTGAGCACAGAAATATTGTAAAAGATCTGCTTCTCGCTCAAAAAACTGCAAAAGTAGATCTCCTGCGGACTGAAGTCAGGATTGCAGATATTGAACAACATATCTTACACGAAAAGAATGTCCTTAATACCAGACGCTTCATGCTTACAAACCTGATGGGACTTGATAGCCATGATCATTCTTTTAAAATATCTGGACAATTAACACTGAGTAATAAAAAAATTAGTAACCTCGATTACAGTACATTATTTTATAAAAGACAGGACTATAGATCCTTGAATTCAAAAATCAAGATACAAAGAAAATTACTTCGAATCGCAAAGAAAGGAAGGTCTCCTGATGTCTATCTTCAGGCAACTTATGGAAAAAACTGGTCACTTGAAAAGCCAATAGGTAATTCAAGTGAATCTGAAGACTTTGGCCAAATCGGTGTAACCATGTCCTTCCCTGTTTTTGATGGAGGAAGAATCAATGCAAACAAAAGGCTTGAATATAATCGTTTAAAATCCCTTGAAGAAGATTTAAGAAAATTGAGATTACAAATCAAACTTGAATTGGAGATAGCAAACTCGAATATCGAATCTACACATGCCAGAGTAAACGTAACACAAAAGTCTACTGAGCAGGCCAAGGAATCACTAAGAATAGAAAGAGAAAAATATAATCTTGGAAAAGGTGTTGTAGTAGATGTTCTAGATGCTCAATCAGCTTTATTGGATGTACAGAAAAGCTATTATCGCGCACTAGCTGATTACAACACTGCCCTTGAACAATTCAAATTAGCAAAAGGAGTTAAATAATGTATTTATCAAAATTGGAAATTTTCATATTTATAGCAATATTAGCCATAACAGTCTTAACACTTGGATATATGATTAATGACGGTTCTCTTATTATTACTCTAAAAGATAAGAGCAAGATTTCTAAAAAGAATAAAAAAAGCAAGAAAAAGAAAAAACTGAAAATAGTTGACACCATGATCACTAAAAAATCTACAATTGTGGATTATCTTGAAACAACAGGAGATATTATTACAACGAACATGGTTACAATCCAGGCTACAATTGAGGGCCCCATTTCCTATTGTCCTTGGCGTGAAGGAGATCTAATCAAGGAATCAGAACAAAAACTCATTGAGATCAATAGACCTTTATATCGTCAGGAAACAATTGCGGCAAAAACTTATCTCTCAATCGCCAAAGCAAAACTCAATGATCTTAAAGCAGGTGTCCGACCTGAAAAAATTGCTCAGGCTAGAGAATCAATAAAACAATTGGAAGATTGCACAAAATTTACAAAAACAGATCTCGATAGAATAATGAAACTTGTAAATAGCGGATCGCTGTCTATGGAATCCCAGGAAAAAGCAAGGGTCAGTTACATAAAATGTAAAACTAAATTAATGACTGCAAAGCAACAATTATCCATGTTCAAATCCGGTCCAACACGTACCGAAATTGCTATTCAACAGGCAAATGTTGAAAATGCAGAAGCTAAGCTGACAGTTGCCCAGGCAAAATTTGATGAATGTATTATACTTTCACCCTTTTCAGGAATAATTACAAAGGTTTTTGTTCACAAAGGCGACCTTGCAAAACCGCGAACACCTCTCCTTGAAATGATCGATCCTCAATCCCTTGTTGTTCGATTCGCTGTACCTGAAACAAGTTCAATGGAAATTATTAATGGCGTAGAATTAAATATTTATTTAGATGCATATCCAAATATCTGTTTTAAAGCAAAAATAGTTCGAATATATCCTGAAATTAAATGGACTACTCGTACAAGAATAGTTGAAGCCAAAGTCATTGAAGATGTAAAACTTGTACCTGGAATGTTTGTCAGGGTAGCACTTCCGATAAAAACTGCACATAATGCAATTGTTGTACCTGATAACTCTATATCAACAACCCCTCGAGGAGATAAAATCGTTTATGTTATTGAAAATGGTATTGCTAAAAAACGTATAGTTTTACTGGGATTGGAATACAAAGGGGACGTTCAAATAGCAAACGGCGTTTCAGAAAACGAAACCGTTGTGATTTCTGGTAATGAAAAACTCAATGATGGAACTAAAGTAAAAATGTTGAAAAAAGCCTCTGCAAAAACAGATGAAAAAGTGGGTAACAAGTAATGAAAATAACAGGCGCAGCTCTTAACAGGCCCGTTGCAGTAACAGTTTTAACTATTGCTATACTGATCACTGGGATATTCAGTATTTATCAACTTGATGTAAATTACCTCCCTAACATCTCTTATCCAATGGTAAAAATCTATATATGGTGGCGTGGTGCAACTCCTGAAGATATCGAGACCAATATCGCTGATCCTCTTGAGGAAATTCTGGCAACAGTTGATGATCTTGATTATCTTGAATCTTCCAGTATTGAAGGAATGTACGTATTAATGGTAAATTTTCGATATGGTGTAGAGGTAGAAGTTGCGTATCAGGATGTTATCGCTGCAATGGGGAGAGTAGCCAAAAGACTTCCCCGTGACATTGATCCTCCTGCTATTGTCAAGGCTGATCCCGCCCAATTACCTGTAATCGAACTTATGATCAGCTCTGATCAAAGAAATATGGTATGGCTCAGGGAATGGTCTGAAACTTGGCTTTTAGACCGTTTGACCACTGTTCCTGGCACTGCAGGAGCAGAGGTTGTTGGTGGTCAGATCCGTGAGATCAGAGTCCATCTTGATCCTTCCAGACTACAGGCATACAAGATTTCAACAGCTCAGGTTGCAAAAGCGTTACATGAAGAAAATTTGCAGACTTTTGCAGGAAGAATTACCATTGAACCCAGAGAGATTATTGCGCGTACTATGGGTGAATATGAAAGTCTGGAAGAAATAAGAAATGTAGTTGTTAAAATTGGAATAAAAGGTGAAAAAGTCTATCTCAAAGATATTGCCAAGGTAGAGGATTCTCATGAAGAAATGAGAATTGATACGCATTATAACGGGAAACCATGCATTGAATATAAAGTACTGAAACAATATGCTGCAAATGCTGTAACAGTTGCAACTGATCTTAAAGCCAAACTTAAGGAATTGAGAAACGATATTCCAGATGATATCAAAATAGGTTACGTAGAAGATGAAAGTACATATGTACTTGGAGCAATACATAGTGTTGAAAATTCAGCTATTCTTGCTGGTATTCTGGTAATTCTGGTTATCTATTTTTTTCTTGGACGATGGAGGCAGGTTCTAGTAATGATAGTTGCTTTACCTATTACATTGCTGGGAAATTTCTTACTGATGAGGGCACTGGATCTTTCCATAAATGTATTTTCGCTTGGAGGTCTTGTTGTTGCACTTGGAGTCATTCTGGATAACTCCATTGTAGTTCTGGAAAACATAACCAGACTTAAAGCTGAAGGTCATAAATACTTCGCTTATCAAGGACTCAAGGAAGTAGGATCAGCTATTTTCACGTCAACATTGACTTTTTTAGCCATATTCCTTCCCTTCATGTTTGTTCCCGGTATGGCTGTCCTACTGTTTAAAGAATTAATTCTTGTAGTCGGGGGCGTTGTCGTTGTTTCTTTACTCGTTGCGATTACACTTACTCCATTGATCACAGATCGACTGTTAAAAAATGAATCTGAAGGAAAAATATCCTTTCTGGCATCGGGATTTGATAAATTTATTGGTCTGGGAATAACATTATATAAACGTCTATTGGATATCTGTCTAAATGTTAAAACAGTTGTTGTATTCATTACCATTATAGGATTTTGTTTTGGAATCTGGCTGACTTTCCACGTTGGTACAGAATTTTTACCTAGACTCGATGATGGAAGGGTCATGATTAAACTTAAAATGCCAAGTGGTACTTCTGTTGGCAGAGTGAATGAGGTATTAGAAAAAATTGAAAAAAACCTTAGTGGAATAGCTGAAATCGAAAGCATGTTCAGACTTGCTGGCGGAAGAGTTTTTGGACAGTATACCCTGGAAGTTGGAAATGAAGGTAACCTCAATATTCAGCTTGTCCCAAAAAGCAAAAGAAAAATAACTACCATGCAGTTTATCAAAAAAATAAGACCAATCGTTTCAAAAGTTCAAAAAACAATTCCTGGATCTAAGATACCTGTTAAACCACGAAAAATTAAGGGTCTTAGAAAAGTTGGGGAACAGGATATAGAAGTTAATGTCAAAGGTTCTAATACAGTTTTAATCTATGAATTTGCGGAACTTCTTGCAGATACACTTGAAAAAACATCCGGTTTTACAGGAGTAAACATTTCTATGGATATGACCAAACCAGAATACAGAATCTACCTGGATAGAGCACGTGCTTCAGCAATGGGTATAACTGTAAAACACATAGCAACCACCATGAAAACACTCGTTCAGGGAATGGTCAGTACACAATATAGAGAAGGAAGTGAATATTATAATATCAGAGTAATGATTCCTGAAATAAAAATCAATAATAAAACAGCATTAGAAAATCTTGTTATTGATACTCGTAATGGTGAACCTATATACCTGAAAGATGTCGCAGAAGTAAGGCGTGCAGTTGGTCCAGTTGAAATATCCCGTGAAGATCAGGTAATGCGTGTTATAGTAAGAGCTGATGCTTCTGGAATCAGTGTTGGAGAAGCAATTAGTCGTGCTGAAAAAATAACTGCAGATTTAAAAACCCCATCAGGCGTTGAATTTTCAATGGGAAGTCAGGCAAGATTCATGGCAGAAAGCCGGGGTGTAATGGGAAGAATCCTTGGATTTGCTATCATGTTTGCATATGTTATTCTAGCTATCCAATTTGAATCTTTCATGCTTCCATTTCTGATAATTCTCAATATTCCACTTACTTTGACTGGAGCATTACTGGCACTATATTTTACTGGTGGTTCCGTTGGTGTAACTGTTCAAATTGGTGTTTTAGTGATGATGGGAGGAATCACATCACAGGGAGTTGTACTGTTAACAACAGCAGAAGAATACAGGCAGAATGGTTTAACACCACTAAAGGCAATTAAAAAAGCTGCACCGATTCGTGTTAGACCAATACTCATGACTCAGCTGACAACTGTTTTAGGGCTGGTTCCACTTGCTTTGAATCTTGGAGAAGGTGGAGATATGCTCGTTACAATGGCAATCGCAGTTATAGGAGGTCTCCTATATTCACTGCTTTTAACACTGTTTTTCCTGCCTGCAGGTTATAACTTGATATATAAAGAATCAGATAATGTTATATAATTGTCGAATATTTCTAAAATTTATGGACTTTTTGCGGAAAAAGTCATATAATCCACAATATAAATCTATTATGATATTACACACTAGTGAAATAAAAGGAGTTTGATATGAAGAAAAAAACAGGAGTTTACGTTTGTCGTTGTGGAGGA
>DAOVTB010000008.1 GCA_030633305.1 Candidatus Muiribacteriota bacterium | reverse complement strand
TTCTGCCTTCTGAACACTCTGCGTTGCCGCTTTGTGTTTTTTCGGCTGGCTGGCTAGGTGTTATCCTTGACAGCTGCACAGTATCTCATATTCAAATCAATTTGTAAAACTTGATTTAATGTTGTTTTGATATTGTTTGAGGTAATGTGACGCTTTTTGTGTCATTTATAAACTTATTTCTATGTATTATTTGCTTTTTCTTTGGTTTTCTGGTTTTAATTAAATTCCAACATTAAAAACTAAAAAAATAGAACGGTTTTAATTATTCTGTTAATTCAAAAACAAATTCTTCATATTTCATATCAGGTTGGGTTACTTCAACATATTCACCTTTTCTGATAAATAATGATTTTTCAAGTCCCTTGATTTAAGCAATATTATTTTTAAGTGTTAAAGTTCTTATATACTTATAATCATAATAATTTTTTTCACAATAATCTATAAGTACACTTAAAATCTTTGAAAAATAACCTTTCCCTCTGAATAAAGGTAAAATTATATAAAAAATGTTAACATTTACAAATTTATTGTCAGGATCAGTAGCTGTAAATCCTATCAAGTTATTATTCTCAAAAACTGATAAATGGTCTTCGGGATGATATTGATCAAATGCTGTTTCTTTTTCCAAATCACTTAAAAACTCAAACTTCTTTTTAGGCGAATCTGGTTCAGAAGCTTCATAATATAGGTCATGTAGAAGAATACACTGTTGTTTCGTAGGGCGTTTCAGTTTAATACTTTTCATTATTCAATATCCTTTTCATATACAACTTCATTCTAAAAATTGTTTCTTTTTTCTTCATTTTCCTTAGTTTTTTTAACAAGAAATAATTAAAGCTTGATTATAGCCTTGTAATTTATATCTATTATCACCTAATCGAACAATGGAATATGATTTATCAGCCTCAGCAAAATAAAGAATTCCATTTGAAACTGCATAATTCAATTTTTTTTGAATTGAACGAAGAACCATTGAATGACTGGATTCAACGACATGAATAAGTTTAGTTCCTAAATATTTTTGATGAAAATACGATTCTCCATCCTGTTCAAGAATTACTTCATAAGCCTGTTCTAATAAAGCTCTACCTAATATTTTAATTAAATCTCTCTCTAAACAACCTTCGCATATTATTCCACCCGTATTATATACTTCATAGTTATTAATCAAACGAGTTACTGATTCTAAAAGAGTCAATTCACTATTACTTTCTGAATATAAAGCAATCAATTCGGTAACAGCCTTGTCCAATACACTTTTCTCAGCAGAAACTGCAAGTAATTCTTCTACACATGCAGGAAAACGTGGCGACATTGCTTCAAGGGATTCTCGAAAAGCCAAACCATCTAAAACACTTTTTTTCCATGAACAAATTGCAGATTTCAAGGATGAATTTTTAGTTGAAAAAGTCTGAAGAGGTGAAATTATTCCTTCACTAAGTATTCCCTGCAGGAAATATTTAAAAAAACTTTTGCAATCCAGTATTGATAATCTATCCAAAATACTTCTCCTAATGAAATTCAGCCTTTCACTTATACATCAAGATATCTGACTAATGCTTCCATATATCTTGATTTAACCTGCCTGCTGGCAATAATCTGTTTAAAAGGCGGGAGTTTAAGTACAACTCCTAGGACTGCAGCCAAAGCTCGATGATTCCATAATACCCGATTGTCAAAAATCAGGTTTTGAAACATCCCTCTTTCAATTGCCATCACAACAACCCTGTGTGTAGCATTAAGTGGAGTAATAATTCTTGTCGAGCGAGGAATCAGGTTAACACATCCGTTTACACAAGTCCGAGCGCAAAGACCACATCCCAGACATCGTTCTTCATCCAGTATAGCTACTTTGTTTTCAGTATCGCCATCCTCATTCTCTGAACCAAGGTGAATAGCGTCAACAGGGCAGATGGACACACACCGACCACAGCCATTACAATTTGATACATTAAAACTTGAAATAAACCCTGTTGTATGTACTGGTTTAAGGATGGCAAAACGCCGGGCAGCGCGCATTGCTTCACAACAACAACCACAACAATTACAAATAAAATTAACTAATTCTCTGCAATTTTCACCAAACTGTACCAGATTGTTTTCATAAGCCTCCTGCAACAGATCCAGACATTCTTCTGTATCAACTTCGCGCAAATACTCGTGTCTTATAAGAGAAGCTGCAGTATTATTAAATGTCATGCATATCTCCAGTGGTGCCTTGCAAGCACGACCTAAATGATGCATTTTATGACGACAGTAACAAATCCCTACTGCTCTGTGAGTAGCAGTTTTTATTACTTCACTGGCTCTTTCATAATCAAGTACATGCAGTGCGTTGTCACGACTTAAAACAGGTTCATGAACAAAAACACGACCCAGTTGAGTTTCACCGCGTGTAAAAAGATTCTTAATAAAATCCTCTTCAACATTCAGGTATTCATATAGAAGCTCGCTTAACACCTTTTGATCGATATCATCCCTCACACGCATCATCGCAAATTCGAAAAAACCAGCCATCGGAGGCGGAAGCACATAGAAGTATTCACCGTTTTGTTCAAAATCAACCATAAGCGCTCGATCAGCAAGTTTATCAAGTGCTTTTCGTGCTTCTAAAATGTTTATTTTCCATATTATACTGGCTGTCTTTGCTGTGAATGGTTTAATCGGCATAAGCGACACAAGTCTGGCTTCTTTTTCACTGAACAGCATTTTGAGTATTTTAAATAATAGCTTGCATGAAGTTACACCCTGCGGAAATCGATTCAGTCTGTCTGAAAGCATGGAATAAGGAGATTTCACATTATTATGACCCAAGATAAATTTTCTCCTTTATACCTGTCATTACAATTATTATATAATAATTTTTATAAAAATTGTTGTATTGAATCAAAAAGTTACAACTTTTTTACAACTTCAAAACAATTAATTTACAAATCTAAGGAATAATACTACTACGTTTAACTTAATCAATTTAATTTCAGTAGTGTTCCTTTAACCGGAACACTACTTTTTTTTTGCAACACTTTTTGCTATTCAATAAGCTATCTTCAATTTCAAATCTCTGTCACCCTTGAAATGCAAAAGTGAAAAATCCGGTTTAAATATTGGACGTATCAATGTTTTCCCAGACACATCGAGTTTAAAGAACCTTTTATAATACCAGGATTCCGGTATATACGTTGGGAATTCTACAATATGCACAGTCGTTTCTTTCTCGCCATATTTAGAGGTTATAATTGAAGATTCAGGTATGTACAGAATCGAATGATTAACGTAATCAGAATTACCAGCCTTATCAAAAACTCTTACTGCAATTGTGTTATAACCTTCAGTAAGATCTCCAACAGAAACAGTACCTTTTAAAGGATCATAATCAAAACTACTGATCTTTATACCATTAAGTATCACTAATATTCCTGCTTTATTTAACAAAACATTATCGGTAATACCAATGTTCACAATTCCATTCCTGCATATCATAAGTCCATCAAAAAACCTCATTTTTGAAAGACTGATCTGAGGTTTTGTCGAATCATACTTCAAAATATACTTCTTCAATTGTTTCATTCCTGCAATGTCTTTCGCCAACACCATAAATATATTATTTCCATCCTTGATATATTCACGTCCTGGAAATACAGTAAGCAGTCCACTCTCCTTATCTTCAGCGAATTGACCATAAGTATAATATTTGCCAGGAAGACGCCTATGATTTACTTTAAGCGTTATACCATCCCGTTTAACACCACCACCAATATCTGAAATTTTAAAATATGCTCGTACAGAATCTGAAACTGCCGCTATCTCATCCTCATTCGGATATAATAAAGATATTTCAGGTTTCTCATTATCGATAATAAAATCCCATTCAACCTTTGCAATATTCTCGACAACATCTTCACATCTGACTGAAATATAGTGTTTTCCTGGCAATAAAGGTTTATCAAGTTTTACTTTTACACGAACTTCAGTAGGATTATTCTTGGAAGTGATTATATTACTACCACTGACAGGAATTCCATCAATATGTACTGCAATTAGATTCTCTGCACCAACTGCAACGCCTGTTCCTTTGTCTACTATCAAAAAAGAAATCTTAGGTTGGAAATTTTTAATGGCAATACCAGGAACAGGATACATCTCCCTCACAGAAGGAGGAGTTTTTTCAGTTACAAGTGCATAAGATGTAATTTTTTCAGCAGGAATAATGATCCTATTATTAATCGGATCAAGCTCAACATTTGCAACTACGCTCCAAACTCCCTTTTTCTCTTTATCTGGCGGATTCCACATGATCACTTTCAGTTTTCGTTTCATAAATTCCGGATCGCTGTATTGATCCTGCATGATCTGGGGAATTTTCATAGTCAATTTAGGTAGCTTTGGAATCTCCATTTGTGAAAATGAAGCTTTCATTGAAACTGGTTTTTCCGGAGGTATATTAATATGAATCGTATATGGTTTGCCTACAACACTCAATTGTGGCGGCATAGGAGCCGGCCGGATTCGATCATATTCAGGTTTCTCACGGGATTCTTTTTTGGGAATGTTTGCATATGTCACATAAAAAATGTGTTCGCGACCACTGACCTCAATTTTCTTTTTCCCTTTTGGAATAAATGGTTTTACGCCAGGTGGAATCACAAAACTTGCCATATCATCGGCACTTTCAATCTCACCGCCTGTATCTTCTGAAATCCATTTACTCTCCAGTTCAATTTCTTCCTTTATTTGATTTCCAACTGGATCAGGAGAATGAACTACAATATTCACATGTCCGTTAAAGACTTCTCTTTTTTCAGGTATAACAAATGTATAAACAATACTTCCAGAAGGCGTTACTTTTCTCTTTAATTTTCCTGAATCGCCTCCAAGAATAGCCGTTTTTTTAGTTGAACCCGGAAAATTCAATGTCAATGAAAGCTCTGGAAGATCCGTTTTTGATTCGACCTCGATTACAAGCCAGTCCCCATTTGGTACAGCTTTAATCTTTAATTCAGGTTTGATGGAATCAACGAAAATCGATTTTAATTCACTTAATTCACCTTCATTTCCAGCCAAATCCATCGCTGATACTCGATAAAAATAATTTCCATCTCTATCAGGGGCATCAATAGCAACCGGTGCTATATTTTTCTTTTTCACTATCAATGATTTTTTCTTTTCAGTAAAAATCACATAATTTCTATATACATTATAATATGCAGGAGTCTCCCCGTTTTTATCCGGATGCTTCCATTCCAGTTTGACTACTCCCAGTTTAATAACTCCTACATTCAAATCCTCGGGAATTCCCGGCGCAAGAGAATCGACATTAAATTTTTTTCCAAGTGAGGCATAATTTGCAGTTACCTGCGGCGGATCTACAGTATCATCTATATCCTGCCAATAACGTTTTTCCAGGACTTCGTTTGAAACATTTCCCCAAAGATCAATTCCCTTATAATGGAATTTTGCCTTTCCCTGTCCTACTTCTAAAGGAATATTTATCCTGCCTTTCCAATTCCTGTCATAGCCTGTAACATGAATTTCCCGAGTTATTCCAGTAGAATCGATATAACTAAGTTCAGGCACTTCGCCAAGTGTTTCCGTTGATGTTATGTTTAGATCATGCCAACCAGTTTTAAGAGGTGCAGTAACAAGTTTTTGTTCGGTTTTAAGATTCAGGTTTACATCCATATGTTCAACATCTGGAGAACGTATTTCAATTTTTGGCCCCATTGTATCGATCATAAACTTTTTACCCTTACGGATAAATTCAGCTTGTTCACCATCCACGGTTGTAGCTTCAATACTGAAATTGGCTTCGCCATTCACCCATTTTTCAGGAACTCTCAACAGACTTTCCCAGATTTTCCCTTCGTCATCTCTCTTAATAAATCTCAGTTTTACAATTCCAGGATCCTTATAAATTTTGGTCCAGTCAATAATTCTTCCTTTTTCAACAACTTTTCTTTTTTTGGAGTTATCAAGTTTTTCCTTCCATTCCATTAATTTATCAAAGTTCTTTTCACTAACATTTTTGATAATCTCTTTTTTCTTGTTTGGATCTGCAAGGTCCTGCATTGCCTGAAGCATATGGGGTGGTACAGATGCTAGGATCTCATCTCGTGTCACAATTTTTTCGCGTATCATCAAATGATTCACATCTTCGATTTTGAACCTGACATCAGGACTTGATTTCAAAGATTTATTACATTCCAGCCTGATAAAAGATTTTCCTCCCGGAATAGAAAAAACAGGAATTTTTGCACCTTTTTCATCCTTTTTACTGATCGTTAAATCAAAACATGGAATATCAATACGTGAATATAATTTCAACTGATTTGACATAGGGCTTACATTACCTGCAAGATCATATGCTGTCACCCGATAGAAATATTCGCCATCAACTGGTGGAATATCTCTGTAAAAGTAATTATCTTCATTTTCATAAATAACTTTTAATTCCCCTATCTGTTCAGCTTCTGATTCAATACTGAATGGCTTCGTATCTCTCCAGATTTTATAGCATCTCGGAACTTCTCCATACGGAGTGTTCCAATGAAGTTCAACTGCACCACGAGTTGTTTTAAGATCTTTTGCAATCTTCAGATTCCGAGGTGGCGGCGGAGCTTTTTTGTCAATAATAAAATATTCACCAGATATAATCTTTGTTCCTTTGTTTCCTTGTTTATCAAACCCAAGAAATCTGAAATAGGCTGCTTTATCATTTAAATCATCAGTTATTTTCAGTTTCCCAAAATAGGTATCTTTATCACCATTTAGCGTTACTTCTATTTCCTTGCCATCAAGTGGAGTAAACCATAATGACGGAATATCCCTCAGGGGCTGATTCATTTTCAATTCAATGTCATATTCTCCGACCGTGAGCCAATGATTACTTTTTAATATCCTGATATATTCTACATAAGGTTCGATTGCATTATAATCAATCTGAACATTTTCCGAAGGACCACTTTCATTCAGTGATTTATCAACACTGGTTATGGCAAAAAAGTATTTCCCATCTTCATTTGGGGCACCATATATTTCGGTCCAGGTCACTCCACTATTCATCGATTTTGCAGCAGAAGTTTTAACAATAGGTTTGTTTGCTATATAGACATTGTAAAATGCGATTTCTTCATCCATTGGGGCCTTCCATTCAAGTTTTAAGACACCTTCACTGTGATTAGAAACTTTTAATTTTTCTGGAGGCGAAGGTGGAGTAAGATCAACATCAACATAAATCCAATGCGACAAAGGGCCTATATTTCCAGCTTCATCAAGATTCCTTATTGCATACCACCATTTACCGGTTTCAGGTGGATCATCAAAAGTAATGATCGTCCATTTCAATTTTCTAATTGGCATCATTTTATCAATTAGACTATCCTTTTTTCGACTACGGTAAATTTCAAAAATGTTGTTGTTCTTATCCCTGGGTGGAGACCAGTGAATTCTTATTCTCTGACCAGGCATTTTCTGTAATCTAATTCCTCTGATTAATCCAGGTCTTACAGTATCAACGGTAAAAATATTCCCCGATTTAATTTTCCCTTTATTTTCTGCAGAATCCATAGCATCTATTTTCAGAAGATAATTTCCATTGACAGTATTCTTATCAACAATAAATTCTCCTTTAAAATGCCTTGAATCTTCTTTTTTCAGAGTTACATCCATCCTTTGCCCTATTGGTGTAAGAAAGTATGCATTACTTAAGTCTTCAATATTCTTATCAGATACTATATTGAAAATATATTTTCCCTTTTTTAACATATACCGGTTCTGGACTTTGCCTGCTTTATCTCCTTCTATCAGGACTCTGAGTCTGGGCCGAGTCAGATCAAGCGTTAAATAATTCCCTGCAGCTAAGCGTGTTACAGGAATTGATTTACCATTTATCACAGTTTTTGCAACTATGAAAAATTCTCCCCTGCCACTTCCAAAACTTTCTTCAATCATCAATTCTCCAAAAAACTTGGATCCACGTTTTTTCAGTTTTATTCTAAATCCTCTATCTGTTAAATCTTTAGAAACATACTTTTTTGCATCCTGAATATTTTTAATATTATAGAGGATCGATTTTGCCTGTTCTGGATCAAATCCAGGTGGAACAAAGATTATATCTGGTTCTTCCGAAAGTTCACCTTTGACTTTAAGCATTATTTTTATTTTACCTACCCCACACTTTCCAGATGGGAATGTCCTGAGACTACATTCAGGAAGCAAAGATTTGTAATCAAGCGAAAAGCTGCTTCCTGGAGTACTTTCATAAGAGGACATATTCAAAGAGTATGGTGTATAGGAATACTTGCCTGACTTGGGTGGAACATCAATAAAACTGTATGTATCGTCTCCTGTTGACTTACAAACTATTTTTTCTGTAATTGTGTCTTTTTCCCCGCCCCTCTTCACAAATACTTCTTTCAAATCATCTTCACCACGATATTTCAATTTTCCTTCTGCAAAAACTCCTTCAGAACCAACCTTTATTGAAATAAGTTCAGGTGCAATTGGCGGAGTCAGATCGACTCTTATGCTTATCATTCTTGAATATTCACTTTCCAGTCCTGCGCGATCAACAGAAGTTACCGCAATTTGATAGACCGTTTCTGAGTTAAAAGTATATCTGAACGGAGACGAAAAAGTCTTTCCAACAGGAAAAAATTTCTTATCTTCAAGTTTCTTTATATAAAGGTTGAAATGATCCAGTGTTTCATTTTCAAAACGAGATGGAGAAAAATATATCAATCCCATTCCTGATTTTTTCATCTCACACCTTACTTTTTCAACCTGTTTAGGAGGTGTTAAATCAACATATACACGGGAATTTTTGTTAATCCTTGTTCCAGTGTTCCCTGCCATATCAATACCCTGAATTTTAAAAAACGATGCTCCTTCGCCTGCCTTATCTGAAATATGCAATGAACCAGAATATACAGTATCAGATTCTCTTGAAAGTACTATGTTTTCTTTTCTTCCACCCATCTCATAAAAAATAAGTACAGGATTCTCTTTGAGTTTTTCAGATGTATTAAGAGTCAGGTCCATGTCTTTCCCAGGTGTAAACGGTTGTTTTTTAGAAAGTTCAATATCAAATTTCGGACCACGAAAGTCGATTTCTACTTCTTCATTTTTATTTATCACCCTGCCTGTGTAACCACTTTTTCCTAATCCCTTAAATTCAAATTTAAGTGTCCCTGCTTTTAACCCTTTTTTAATCTTAAGTGATGAATGGAAAGTGTCCAAATTCCCTGATAATCTTAATATTTCAACTCGGCCATCAGGGAAATACGCCTTAAGTTCAGGAATTTCGGCAAGAGGTTGAGAAGATTTTAATGTTATTCTTGCATCAGTATTTAACGGAGGAGCTGGATACAATTGAATTGTTGCAACAGGTATTTCACTTTTAAATGTAACTTTAACCGGCTTACTCAATTTGGACCTGTTACCAGTTTCATCAATTGAAACAACATAATAATAATACTCGCCATCTATATCTGGAAGATCTTTAAATATGTTTGAATAAATATTTTTATCGAGCGGTTCAATTCCAGTCAGCTCAGATACTTCAAATCCATATCTGTAGACATCAAATGTATGTTTTCGTTTTTCATTACATTTCCATTCTATCTTTACAATTCCAGCTTTTTTCAAAGCGGTTAAAGAAGTGGGTTCAACTGGCGGAGACCTGTCACTAATAACATTTTCCAATTCAAATGGTTTAGACAGATTTCCTACTCCATCAAAAGCATAAAAAGTATATTTAAACTCACCATCTTCTGATGGTAAATCTTCAAAATACCCTTCTCCAGATTTCAAAACTCTGATCTTTCCCTCAAATACTTTGGATTTTTCTCGCTCAACTCTTATTCCAAAATCCCATCTTGATAGTTCATCATGATTGATTAAAAAGGAAACTTTTCCGCCTGGAAGAGATTTGGCTACAATACTGTTAAATGGTCCAGGAGGTTTAGTATCAGCAAAAATATTTTCTGGATACAAGCCACAATTACCAGAATATTTATTTTCTGATAGATCTTCACAACTGATCTTAAAAACATAAACTCCATCATTTAATCCTGATGCTGATACTGCAGAATTTCCATCCCATCCCATTTCCACTACATTTCCACTGGATAAAGATGTCATGGTCGCCTTTAAGCTTTTAAGCTTTTCGGTTATATTAAAATCCAGTTTAATTTTATCTGATGTTTGCCAGCTGTATTTACGAGGGTTCAAACTATATCCCTTTTTCAATGTCAGAGGGATTATTTTTAGCTCCGGTGGTTTATTATCAAATTCAATCATTTCAATATTTGAGGGTTTACTTTCATTTAACGCCTTATCCAATGCCGTTACTGCAAACCAGATTTTTCCCTCTATTTTTTTTTGTAAACACAAAATCCCGAGAAGATAGTTTCAGTTTGCTTCCCTTTTTAATTTGATCAAAACTTTTAGAGCCTGAATCACCTGATACAGATAGATAATAAAGGTTATAAAAAAATGGTTTTTCATTTCCAGGCTGTTGGAATTGAATCTTCAAAGTATCGTTTAACTTTGTAATTTTCAAATTTTTCGGAGATACAGGCGGTGTAAAATCAGTAATCGTCTCGATTGGTTTAGAAAATTCACTCACATTTCCAGCTCGATCAACACTTCTTACACGATAAAATACTTTTTTATCCTTAATATTTTTCAGATCATGATCACGATACCAGTCACTCCAAAGCTTGACAGGTTTTGATTTTGTATGATCACCACCTGATAAATATCTGGAAACAAGATAATATCTCACGTCTGGAGAAATACTGACTGCATATTTCAAATCAATAAAACTTTTTCTTCGGAATATTGCCGTTCCTTTATTTGGAAAAGCAGGAGCAGTGTAATCAACTTTCAGTTTTGTAATAGTTGATACTTTATCACCAGAATTATTCAGAACATCAAAGCCTTTAAACCTGAGACTATAGTCCCCTTCAGGAAGTATTTCAGGACTTAATTTCAAATTCCCCTTAAAACGGGTCATTGAATAATATCCCTTAATTTCTGAAAGTTTTACATCCAGAGCTTTTTTTCCACTCTTATCATAAAAGCTTACTTTGGGAACAGCTTTGAGTTTTTCATTGATAATAACATCAAATTCAAATTCAGCAGAATTAAGATAAGTCACGCCGTAATATTCTTTGGAATTCTTGATATATATCCGGGAAACAGGACCGGTTTTATCAATATTTATATCTCGGCCTTCTTTAATTTCGAGTTTATCATTTCCATAAATATCAGATGCAGTCAGGTCAAAATATCCACGCCCATCACGAAATCTATCATCAATCTTAAGACTGGAAGTAAAAGTCTTTTTATCAACCTTTTTCATAGTAAGATAAATTGACTGTCCGGCTGCGGGGACAAACCTTACAAGGATTTCGTCATCTTTAAGAACTTCATTTGATTTGAATGTAAATTTGACATCTCCATAAGTAAAGGGAGATTTCGGAATAGATGTAATTGTAAATTCCGGACCCCTGGAATCAACTGTACCTTTAACATCAAATCCATTTTTTTTTGAGATATTTCCAGCAACATCTGAAAAATATACTGAAAATGCATGAATTCCATCATCAAGATCATTTATTTCAAATTCTTTTTTATCAAAAATACCAAGAAGTTTCTTTTTTCCCCGCAACATATCAAATAAGGCATATCTTATTTTCTTTTCATTTTCTGGAGCCTGACTTTCAATCCTAAATTTTATAAGACCTTTCCCAAAACTTGTTAAAATCACATTTGAAATTTTTCCTCCTGCTGGAGGAGTATTATCAGAATATACTTTTTTAATCTCTGACAGTTTACTCCGGTTTCCTGCAAGATCAGTTATTATAATTCCATACCAGTAATCTTTATCAAGTACAGGTGGGGTATCTGTATATATGTTATCCGGATTAACACCAAGCGATCTGACAAAATATTTTTTATCACTACTGTTATGAAACTTTTCATATCTGAAAATATCTACTGATTTAACATCCGAATCGTTATAATCAAGGCTAATATCGATCTTTCCACTTTCACCACTTTCAAGTCTGATTTCTGGTCGTGCAGGCGGAGTGTTATCTACAGTAAAAGAATTCCCCTTATAAATCTGAGATACGGATTGACCAAAAACGTTTTCTCCGCCAACTTTTAAATAATATTCCCCTTCCTTTAGAAAAGTTGGACTTATCCTGTAAGTCCTGTCATCTATTTTCTCAATTTCAGTTATTGGTTTAAACGATTTTATGCATGCCGGACTATACCAGATATTAAATTTCTTCAACGCAGAGTTTGACAGGATTGATATAAAATCATTCTTCCCGATATACATATCCTTCATTTCAATTTTGAATCTGAGTCGATCTACTTTTTCAAGTACTGTTCTATATTTTTTTATCAGCCTTTTTTCATAGAACAACTCTACGTTTGCATCAGAATCAAAATTTTTAAGTGGAATTATTCTGACAGCATAACCATTATAATAGCTGACAGCTTTGACAACACATTTTTTTTCACCACATTTAACTGTTAGCTTTTCAGCATCAAAAACAGAAGTTGATAATACATCTATATTACCAATGACAGACAAATCTTTTTCAACTTCCGGTTTAAACTTGAATTGTGTTTTTTTACCAGTACTTTTCAATTCAAATTCAGGAAACAATGAAAAAAGTTTCCTGTTCTTTGTTATTACCTGTAGATAAGTCTTCCCTTTTTTGATTTTCCCAATGCCTTTATGGGTATAGTAACCTGGTTTTGAAACATGAGACAGAATATCACAGAAACGGACTTTACAAAGCTTCATCCCGCTAATCCGGTAATGTCCAGCAGTTTTATCTTCTTTTTTACCCCAGAATCCATTCTGTTTCATACCAAAAAATAGATTCCACTTTTCACTGCAATCTTGCGGACTATAGCTTACTGGTATATCATCAATATAGAAAACAAGATACTTGTTCCTGTGATTATAATTGACTTTAAGCTTCAGTCTGCTTTTATCTTTTACAAAAGAATCCAGTTTATCATTTGGCATCAAACGGACAGCAGAAGAACCATAAACGCTATAAGTTTCAGGTTTTACTAATAATCTGGATTCGCCAGAATTTGATTTTATACCAATTGTAAAAAAAGAATCGATTTTAAAATTAATTTTTCTATCTATTACCAGTTCAAACTGCCAGTTTTCTTTCAATTCAAAAGGTCTGGACACCAATGATACTTTCCTGCCTCGCGATGGTAAGGTCTGAAGATTCATCTTGATTCCATCATTTTTGCATTCAATCACTGATGGCCATTTAATGCATGAAATATCAGTTGTTCCATCTCCTGATATATGAGGAACAAGATCGGTCTTTCCACTAAATCTTCCAAATTTGAAAGTTCCATTTGAAAAGTTGAATCCATTTTCATATTCAACTGACATATTCCGTGAAAAAACAACGATCTTTTCATCAACCAGTTTTGTAAAAACAATATCAAACCATTTGCAACCAGTTACATCAATATCAAATTTATATACACCATCCTTTAAGTTCATCACATGCTTTTTAATATCTTTCCCATCTTTAACAAAACGTATTCCAAGCTTAAGATTCTTTCCAGCAGAATCATACTTCAATTCATTTTTGCTCCAGTAATTATCGCCAAAAACAAATTCACCTTTATACTTCTTTACAAATCCATTCATAGCAATATGAACGATAGATTCACCTTTTTTTCCCTTCATATTATTGTTTGGAGTATACTGATAAACTATTTTTCCAGTTTTTTCTTTACTTATACTTGGATAAAAATCTTTTGTAAGAGAACAATTTGAATATACCTGTATAAAATTATTTTTATCAAATTTCTTAGGGTCTCTAACAGGCGTTGTTTTAATTGCTTCTTTTGCCTGTGATACACCAGCGGGAAATCTTGACCCAGATTTTATTAGATCTTTCATATCATCCGGTACGGTATAGATAAATAAATCAGAGCTTAGTTTTCCAAAAGTAGAGAAAAAATAAAAACCCAGATCTGTTTTCACATTATCCAGAGAAAAAAGAATATCCTTATCATTATTTACTGAAGTAAATAGTTTATCAGATTGGAGTAAAAGAGGATTTTCAATGCTGCTTAAATACATTCCAGGTTCAAAAAAGCTGGTTTTTTTACGGAAATATGGACTAACTACAGTTTTCCCGTTTATAGATGGAATCTTGAATACCAACTGAATTTTCTGTCCTTTTTTTACTGAAATAATTTCAGATTCATTCACTATTTTGGATTTTTTCTTAATCAATTCAATATCTTTTTTGAGATCGATCAAACTCATGTCATAATAAAAAGATTTGTTTTTTGAAAACAGGATTGATTCAATCAAAGTATCTTCTTTTGCATGAAAATAGAAAGATAGTTTTGAATTATCATGAATTTCTATCTGTCGCCATTTATCAAAATACATCCTGTTTTTCTCAGGATTTTTTTTATCAAAATCAAAATAATTCTTACCAGCGGATTTATCATGAAGTTTGTACCACAAGATTGTATTATTTGTATTTCCGCTAAAACAGATATAATACTTTCCACTATTCAGGTCCGTATTACTTAATTTTTCAGATAAATCTACTCTCTTATGCGATGAAATTCTTCTGGGAATAGAATTTCCTATCAATCCAAAAAGAAGATTCACAGCTTTTAATTTTTTAAAGTTGTATGAATCTCCAAAAAGCATTGTGCTCATATAGATTTTGCCCTTGCCAATTTTTTTAACTGCCAAAGCAACTCCGTTTGAATCCTTTTTTTGAACTATCAAAGGCGTAAAATCTGCAGGAAGTTTTGAAAAAATACTGTAATTTTCAGAATTATTCCAGGAAATACTATTATCAGTATAAAATGTGTCCAGATATGATTCGCCTTTTTTAGTAAATTTTAATGAATTATGCTGCCTGTCAAACTTCTTGCTGATGGTTCCCCACAGAAGGGTCTTTCCTTTACAATTCATAGGTGAGGAAAAAATAAATGTACCACCACCAAATACGAATTTTTCAATTCCTTTTTTTACTATTGAATCTCCATTGAAAAATTCCCATTCGCCACTAACTCCCTCCATAATAACAACTTCATAACGAGACAGTTCTTTTTGAAAAAATTCTTTACCACAATCTCCCCAATTCATTTTTTTAATATCTATTGCAGGATTGGCTTCAAGATTATTATGAGAATTAGTCTGATAACCATCAGTTCCTTTCAAATATAAAACTTTAAGTTTAGTCTTTCTAAAGCCCGACGGATTACATTCAAATAAATCCATATACACAGGTTTTTTGGAAACATTTTTAAAACAGTATTCGAAACTGCTTTTACAAGGAACTTCAATCCTTAATCCTGCATAATTTTTAATTGGAATATCCTGTGCTACATCAAAGTCGGCCTCAATTTTTTTATAGCTCTTTTGCTCATTCGTATTAGAATTCTGGATATATTTGTAATAGAATACACAGGGAATTTTTGACTTGATATGAAAATTCAACTGATTAAAATTGTCTGGAATTTGAAACTCATGAATACCGCAGGACTTTGAACTCAAATAATGCCTGTATTTCCTGTCTAATCCAAATAATTTACTTGCAAATGGATATACATCATTAAATTTGTTTCCATCGGAAAGAAAATTTATGGAAGTCAGTATTATTGATCCTTTTCCATTTTTTTTCTCTACCAGTAAAGGCTTGCCTCCGTTGTTCATAATAACTGTCCGGTATGAAGAAGACACCTTTGTAAGCCAACCATTATTTCTGGAACTTTTCCAGTTATTCAATCCAATCTTTTCGCCATCAAAAAAACTGTCATATGGATTACACTTGACCATAATTCGATCCTGAGAATGCTCTGAATCAAACATACAACCATCAAATTCAAGTTTTTCTCGATTATAAGTCACACATAGTACAAACTTTCCACCCCTGGATGTATATGACCTGATCTTATCCTGTACTTCTTTTTTTCCCAGTCCAAATTGCCATTTCCTGTTGATTCCGATTGCAAGTACAAGATCATAGTCTTTTATCTTCTTCCACCAGTAATGCTCTCTACAGTCAGAAAAATCTATAAAATCAGCATTCAAATCATTAAATTCAATGATCTTTCTCTGATATCTATCCTCTCCCCATAACACCAGAGTTCTAAGCTTCTTTGAAGTTGAAGAAACGGATTCAAGTTGAATAAAATTTTTCCTAAGAATAGGATCTGTGCTGTAAACAATAATTTTATCCCCTTTTTTACAATTTTTTGAAAGTGTAACTGCCTCCTCATTTCCAGACATTACAATTTTCTTGAAACCAGGCAATGTTGGAGTTCGCAGATTCCTATTATCTGAAATCTCAATACAGATTCTGTGTTTTTCTGATAAACCATAAAAATTCAGATAATATTCTCCTGATTCATCTATTTTTATATCATTCCAAAAAAATCTGGTCTTTGAATTTGGAGCCAATCGCCTGACATCTATAAATTTTTCCTTAACACCAAGTATGTTGTATATCATTCTATCATCGCTATAAGTCCCGCTATGACTAAGCAATCGCGTATCCAACAGAAAAAAGCCGCTTCCAATTTCTTTCTTTAATGTAATCGCACCATTTGCATCGTTACTGGGGATATAAAGAGGTTTATATCCTTTCTCTTTCCAATCAAGAAAATATCCAGTATTTTCATACCTGTGCCATCGACCTTTGTCATCACCATATATTCTGTTCATCAAAGGATCAGAAAAATCTTTCTTGATTATTTGATTATCCTGCCATGTATTTTTCAACTTAATACCAAGAATTTTTGAAACAGCTACATCTCTTATAAATAACCAGATTTTTGCTCCTGATCTTATTTTTTGCCTCAGCCTGTCATAAGTTTTTCTGTCATTAAGCTCAAATTGTTTGAGATTATTTATTCCATCAATTATCACCAGATCAAAATTTGCAAAATCAAGATTTAAATAGCTTTTTTCTTCTGGAGTTCCAGCATTTATACGCTTGTAATTAAATTCTGGATACCTCAAAGTCCAATCATATGCTTTGTCACCACCACTTAAAAAAAGAATATTTTTTTTAGGATAATCCATGTCAGCTGCTTTAAAAAGACGGATTCCAGGAATTTTTAATCCCCATTCTGTTTTATCTACTAAAATCCTATAGGAACCTGGGCTGTCAAATTTATATTTCAAAAACAACTCACTATTTTTGGCTGAATATATTTGATCATTTTTTAAATCAGAAATACTAACCTCCAAAGGATCTTCTGTAGAACGATCCGCTGGAAAGATTATAAAATCATATTTTAAGTTTTGTAATACATCTGCCTGTTCAAATCTGAATGACAAATCATATTTAATTCCTTTTTCAAGATTAACAAGATGAGCTGCGGTTTTATAATCACTATTAAAATATTTATCATCGTATTTAACGTACCATCTTCCACCATTAACAAGATCAAACTTTTCGAGATCCTGTTTATTTTTAAAATCAATATTTAAATTTATACCTGAATAATTCAGATCTATCTTTGTAAAAAACGTATCATCACAATAAGAACAAAGAAATCCTATCCTTCCACTTTCTGAAAATGTTGAATCTGAAAATTCACCAACTTTTTTATCATTACAATACATCGAAAAATCAGTTCCCTTAACTTCAAGACGCATGACATTCCATATTCTTCCATTATAAAGAACACCTTTGAATTCTTTTAAAACCTTTTCTGTTCCGTTTTTAACAGCTAATAATTCCAGTCTTCTACTTTGATTATCAAAACGGTACGCATAATAATTTTTTTCATCCTTATATCGAAAAACTACACCCAGACCATCATCATCAAATGTCTTGCACAGAAAGGAAAGTGAAAAATCAGAAGTACTGATGTCTTTTAGAAGGGCAATTGGTCCAAGTCTTCCTTTTCCATCATTATTGTCCTGAAAAAGAGAATATATTCCTCCAACTTTTATATCCCACCAGCCTTTATCAATAAATTGAAATATTCCAAAATCCTTTTCATCTTCAAAATCAACTTTTATAGATCCACTTTCGCTTTTAAGGGAAATATCATCAAATCCAAGATTTTCACTGGATGCGGCAAACATTCCAAGACTTCCTTTTTTATTAAATGTAGAGTCAGATACAGATACTTTTTTCCCATTAAGCATCAGTTCAAAAGACTCGCCTTTTACTTTCAGACTGCATTTATTCCAGAAATTCTGAATATATAGCAAATCTTTAAAAACCTTCCCTTTCCGTTCTTTTCCATTTTCCATGATCAGAAATTCAAGTTTTTTCTCCTGCAGATCCATACGGAAGGAATAGAAATTTTTGCTATCCTGTCTTCTGAAAATAATCCCTAATCCATCATTATCCCTTGGAAAAATCTTGAAATCCAGCGTGAAATCCTTTGATTTTAAATCCCGAAAAAGCATCGTTGGACCATAATTCCAATAACTATCATTTGAACCCTGCATCAAAAACTTGTTTCCAGTGAACACATCCATTTTTATGTTCAAATTATGATTATTATTGGAGTAAATATAATAACCACCTGACTTTGATGGTACAAATGAATAAAAATCCCTGTCCCACCTGTGTCCAACAGTTCCAGAAATCCAGCTTTCTTCTTTCAGTTCCTGCCCACTACAAGGCAAAAATGCACTGTTTCCATCTGCTGGAATAATCGAATACGTCAGATTATAACTACTGTGCTGGAATTCACTATTCTGCGGTATTAATCTGAACCAGAACACATCTTTTTCAACAGAATATATTGCACGTTGAAAATTCAATGTATTTCTAAAATCCGACTGTTTAAGCAACTCGTTGTTCTTATAAAACTCGAATCGAGTATATGTTCCTACATCTGTAAAATGAAGAGATACTGTATAATAACCATCTTTCATATCGAGTTTAAAATAATCAGAATCATGTTTTTCAAAGGTTCCAGATATATTTCCAGATAGTCCTCTTAAAACCGTAGCAGTTTTTTGGCTGTTGTTAATTTCATTTGCATCAATCAAACGCCTTCTATTAAGCATAAAACGAAAAACTTGAGAATCGCTGTCTTTTTTATCCCAATTTTTTCGGGGCATATCTTTAAACTCAATATAATATTTCCCAGGTGTGCCTATTGTAAAACTGTTGATTTTCTCCAGTTTTGCTTCGTGAATTTTTGTACCTGAAGAATCCATAACTGTATAATGTAAGTAAACTTTTTGAGGAATTTTTGAAAAGAAAATGTCTATACAGGTATCTTTTTTATCCAAAGTAAAAACAAAATAATCCTTGTCATTATAAGGAAAAATCGAAATTTGATTAAATTCACCAAATTTAATTGGTACTGCGGATTTTATAGAATCATTGGGTTCATATTTATCCTGATCTTCAAATTCACGGAATTCTGTCAAAAGAAACATCTCATCAGATGTATTTTTCCCGATATCTATGTATTCATCACCATAATTAGGCGTAATCTTCAAAGTGTAATTCCCGGAACTTATCAACTTGCTGAATTTTCCCTCTCCATTTTTACAATCCATTCCCTTTTGAAAAAATACCTTTTTCTCTCCATCTCTGTATAATTTGAAATACATCTGTTCAATACTGGAAGGGACATTTCCAAGAGTAAATTGAAGATATCCATCTTTTGAAATTCTGAAGTCATATTCTTTAAGAGTACGGCCCTCGATAAAGCGAAATTGCTTGATATCATTTTCTTTTAGTTTCTCAGATTTATCATTTTTACTTTTCTGTGATACAGGAGTATAAGTAAACGTAAGTGATTCTGTTTTTTTTGAACGCGAAAGATTGGTATATAAAAGATATGAATGATTTTTATCCAGTTTTTCTTTTATAAAACTAATCAGCATCCCTTTTTCATCAGATTTCTTAACAGAAGCTGTCTCAATCCGTTTTATTTTGATCTTTTTATTCCCTTTCTTTAGACCCAGAAGTTTTTCTGGATAATAGGAAAGATTATACTTAGAGATAAATCGGATTTTTTTTCTGTCATATACTCCCTGTACCTTCATGAGATATATAACATCACTGTCTACAGAAGATGAAAGCTTCAATAAACCAGGTTTATTAGTGCGAAGTTCGATTATTTCACGAGTAATACCACTTAAGGTTGTAGTTTTCTGTTTATCCAGATCCAGCAACCTGTATCCATACAGGTTATGTATATTGAATAAAACGATCAATAAAACCAGAAATTTTAAAATTTTCATCATTGCGGCCTCTTTATTTTAATTTTTAATATTTATATTTTAATATTGGACAGGCACAGTGGCCTGTCCCTACACTATTTACTATTTTGTATTTTTCTTTTCAATTGCACCATGGTGATTTCCTAATTATTTTTCCAATAAATCAATATTAAATCATTTGAATACAGTATGACATTAATTATATAATATTAATAATATAAATTGAAATTAAATATTAAGGAAAATACCATGACAAATTTTATTGATAGTCTATTTGATAAATTACGTTTCAAACTAACACTCATGAAACGTGGAGCAAATTTTACTCAGGAAGTCATTGATCACGTTCAAAAAATAAGTTTTAATCATAATAAAATTATTCGTTGGGTTGATGGATGCCCACAATACAGCGTCTATTCTCCACCTATTTTTGGTAAAGCACATGCATATCAGGAAGCAAAAAAAGCAGTCGACGCTATGCAGGGAAGACATCATCCTACAATGTTCAATATTGCAATCACCGAACTCTGTAACAATGACTGTTATTATTGTAGCTTCAAGGCTCATTCAAAAGAAAAAAAAGTTATGAACACCGGACAGATAATCAATACAATACATCAGGCACAAGATCTTGGTGTCTCAACAATTTTGATTACTGGTGGCGAACCATTATTAAACAATGACGTTGGTAAGATAATACAAAATATTGATAAATCAAGATCAATATCTTTAATGTTCACAAACGGCTGGTTTCTTAAAGAGAAAATTGGGATGCTGAAAAAATCCGGTTTAGATAGCGTTGCAGTCAGCATAAATTATGCGGATGCAGAAAATCATGACAAAAGCAAAAAGAAAAAAGGGACTTTTGACAGAGCTATCAGCGGAATAAAAGCAGCATTACATGAAGGTTTAACAGTTGCATTTGCATGTTGTCTTGATCGTGAAGCCGTTGAAAGCAATGAACTTAAAAAAATTATGAAACTTGCAAAAAAACTTGGTGTTCATGAAGTCATCGTATTCAATTACGTTCCATATCAGGAGAAAAAAGATGGTTGTGTAAAAGATTTAAGTAATACTGGTTGGCTGGATCAACATATCAAAATGACGGAATATTACAACAATATCCCTGAATATCCAGCAATTCATGCATATACTCATCTCAACAGTCATAAAGGACTTGGTTGTTCTGGCGGAACAATCTTTCTTTATGTCACCCCTTATGGCGACCTTCATCCTTGTGATTTTAATCCTTATACAGTAGGAAATGTACTTGAGTCACCTCTTTACGCTCTCTGGGATAAACTGATTGAAGTTGAGCATTTCAGGAAAAGTTCATTTAACGGTTGTAAGATGAAAGATAAAGCTTACAGGGAATTCCTGAAAAAAGAAGGCATTCTTGATCCGGTTGAAAATATAAAACAGCCGGAAGAAAAGAAGAAAGAAAAGAAAATCTCACACAAAGACACAAAGGCACTAAGTAAAAAAGAAAAGATAGATATCTCAAAAAAAGCAAAGGCAAGAAAAAAATAAAATAATAAAAATCTGTAGGGAAGGGTCTGTCAGACTTGATCGCAGTATGACAGCATAGTTATATTTTCTTAATTTTTTATTACCTTCTTATTTCTTCGTGTCCTTCGTGGTAAAATTTTGTATTTTTTTAATTGTGACACAGTCTGACAAACCATCCCTACAGTATTATTCGATTCATTAATCTTTTTTAGAAATAAAAAATTGTACTCCCCAGCCAGTGTCACACAGATATTATTACAGCATTATAAATCATATGGATAATAATTGATGGTATCAGCCAGTTGGTTTTTTCGAAAAAATATGCTGTAACTACTCCTAATAGAAAAACTGGAATTATAGCTACAACATTATGTACAAGTGCAAAAACAATTGCACTGCATGCAATTGAAACTTTCAAACCTGTTGATCTTCTGAATCCCTGAAAAACGATTCCTCGAAATAAAAATTCCTCAAAAACAGGGGCAAGAAAAACATATAGAACTAAAAGCCAGAAAAAAGAACCTGACAGATTTTTTCCTGAATTTTCCATAAACATATTTCTTTCTTTTACGAAAAAGCCCGACACATCAATTATTTTCAAATATGCCACTCCCAAAACACTCACACCAATTCCAGCAAAAAAAGCATTCTTTATATGAGTTCTTTTAATCTTTTTTGGAAGCTCTGACCTCAACCCTGTTTTTTTAAAAATATCTTTCACTTTATTCCTGTATAAAGAATACAGAAGTCCCAGGATAACCAATAAACCCGATGTAAAATATGATGCAATGACCTGTTGTTGTGACGACCATGAAGTTCCTAGATAACATAGAAACAAAACCTGTTGTAAAAAGAAAAATAAAAAAACTGAGATCATTCCTGTTTTAAGATCGATTTTACTTGGCGCATCATTTATGGGATCAAGTAGGAATGGAATATTATCATCAACTTTTTGCCACGTCGCAAAGACAAGGACAAAGATCAAAAACATCATAACCAGGATATTCAATATATTATTCAGATATAGACTTCCACCAAAAACAGCCAGAAGTAGAAAGTATCCCATTGATTCTCCGCTATTTATACGTTTGGTTGCTTCGGTTTCCATTGGATTAGTCGCAAGAATACCCATTCCTCCAGCAAGAAAGGCATACAAAAAAAGTGATGTAATTACAATTACCGTCTTTAGAACCATTGATAGACTAAACGGAATTAGAACAAATCCCCCCACTAGAATAATAATCGGATACCCCATACCAATAAAAGCCCACATAATTATTTTTTTTGTTAGTATCTTTTTAATACCCTCTGGAAAAGTAAACAAAAGCCAAAGACTCTGCTGCTCAATATTAAGAACCTGGAAACATCCAAAAACAAACGTATATCCTCCAATTGCAAAAGCCAATAGTGCAATTGTGTTAAAACTGCTAATTATATTCTGCATTAAATCTGGAGTTATAAATATATTGTATAAAACAATAATCAAGGGAACAACAAGTGTCTGTACCATATGATTTTTATCGCGCCATAAATGTTTTAGATCTTTGCTGATAACACCTCTAAAAATAGTTTTTCTGCTCAATACTTTTGTCGTTTCAATATTTCTACTTCCTTGAAAAACTCCTGTTGATTTTAAAAGTCCTTTACTCACCATTTTTTTAGCTATCATTAAACAAATTGCTGGAATCAAAACAAAGATAGCAATGATACAAAGCAATAACAAAATATCCATTCCCCCGAACAAAAGGCGCAAAGGGAATGTAATTGGACAAAATAGAAAGGAAAAAGGTAAATTTTCAGCTATTTCGATTAAAAAAATAGGAATTGTATGGGAATTAGACAGAAAAAATACTGAAAGTAAAAAGAACATTCCAACTATTGTAAATAATGCCTGGATATTCTTAATAGAAGAGCGCGGTAAATTCAATCTTATCCATATTTCACATACTAATCTAAATGAAGAAAGCAAAACACTTAAATAAACTGTACTCAGAAAACCAAGCAAACCTGCATGCCACCATACAAAATCAAGTAGTAAAAAAATAATTGTATGAAATGGAAAATAAATGAACCATTGTAATGGCGAAAAAAATGTGTACTCTAAAACTTTGATCATAAATAATGATTTTGTAGGTACAGGAAATGAAAAAAGCCATTCCATAGTCCATTCTACTTGACCAAGATTATCGTTTTTATTCGCAAGTGCCATAAAAAAAAGAGCTATAAATGCAATAATGGAAATGATACCTAAAAGTTTAAACAGAATTTTCAAATTTATCGGAAAAGTCCTGAATGAATCCATTTTTCTTTTAACATATGCAAAACCTGATATTCCCTTTGTATTTAATATTTTCCATAAATTTCTAGTTATAGATTTATCAGACTTGATTTTTACTTTTCCTTTCAAAAAGTCTGAATATGACGGTGTATTTTTTAATTTGTCTTTAAGTTTATTGAATGCAATCCTATCAAATAGTTTGGTAATTTCTATTTTTGATTCTTTTGAATCAAAAGCAACATATTTTTTAAGCAAATTATAAACATATTCATTTAAAATATACGGTTTTTCTTTATCTATAAATCTCTTATTAAGATCATAAGAATACACATTAAGTAGCCTGTAGCACATGGAAAAAGCTGAAAACATCATTAAAACACACATCATTATCATAAAAAATCCCGATTTAGATTTTTTACGAGTTCCTGTTCTTTCCTCTTCCTTTTTTTTCCTGAATTGAATTACTGAAAATTTATTTACCCATCGCTTAACAGACATTTTTCCATATGAAACCAGGGTCTGATAAAAACCCATATTTTTAGTTTTCATGGTTTTCAGTTTTTTCAGAGGTCAAAGAAAAGAAAAGATCTTCCAGGGAATTATATTTTGAAGATTGATTTTTTAATTCATCAAGAGTTCCAACTGCTGCTAATTTTCCTTTACAAACTATTCCAACTCTTGTACAAAGTTTTTCAGCCTGATCAAGTAAATGTGTACTGAAAAAAATGGATTTCCCGGCATCAGCCAATTCAAGCATCAATTCATGTACTGCTCTTGTGGCATAAGGGTCCAGACCATTTGTAGGTTCATCAAGGATCAAAAGATCTGGTTCATGCAACAGAGCAAGAATCAAAGCGAGTTTTTTTTTCATACCTTTTGAATAATTTGTTGCAAATTCTCCAAGGACCTTTCCTAGATCCAATCGTTCAATAAGTGGACGGCTTTTTTCTTCGATCTGTTCATGACTAAGTCCATGCATCTCTCCCGCAAAACGTATCAATTCGCTTCCGCGAAGGTAATCATAAAAAATCGGATCATCCGGAAGATAACCTACAAGTCTCATTACTTCTTCACGTTTTGAGAAACAGTCTAAACCATTGATTTCAGCAGTTCCTGAAGTGGGACATAATATACCCATCAACATTCTGATTGTCGTAGTTTTTCCCGCACCATTTGGTCCAAGAATTGTAAAAACATCTCCTCTGTAGACTTCCATAGAAAGATCTTTTACTGCATGAAAATCACCATATTGTTTAGAGAGATTGCTTATTTTTAAAAGGATTTCTTTTGAATGTTCAATCATAATTTAAAGTTTACCATGAAGATAGAATGAACTCAATCTGCTAACTAAATGAAATGAATGTTGTTTTCTCAATCATTCCGAACCGGGCATTTGCCGAGATGAGATTTGTATTTTTCAAGTCTTCCCAAGGCGAAGAATACTTTTTGGTATTTTGAGCTTTGGGAAGACGCAGAAAAATTCAAAGATTGCTCGGCAAATGTTCGGTTTAGAAGTCGGCGTTTTTGGGGGTCCTTGGGAATGGTATTACGTCCCTTATATTCTCCATTCCAGTCAAATACATAAGACATCTCCCAAAACCTAGTCCAAACCCTGCATGTGGAGTTCCACCATATTTACGGATATCAAGATACCACCAGTAGTCTTTTTCATCCAGGCCAAGTTCTTTTATCCTATCCAAGAGTACTTCCGATCTTTCTTCACGCTGGCTTCCACCCATGAGTTCACCAACACCTGGAACCAGAAGATCCATTGCAGCAACAGTTTTTCCGTCATCATTGACTCTCATGTAAAATGATTTAATTTCTTTAGGATAATCGGTTACAAATACAGGCTTTTTAAAATGTTTTTCAGAAAGATATCTTTCATGTTCAGTCTGAAGATCAGAACCCCATTTTACTGGAAATTCAAATTTCTTGTTTTTCTTTTCAAGGATATTAATTGCTTCAGTATATGTAATCCTTTCAAATGATGATTCTAAAAGATTATTCAAACGTTCTAAAAGCCCCTTATCAATAAATCTGTTAAAAAATTCCATTTCTTCAGGAGCATTTTCAAGTACGTAGTGAATTACATATTTTAGCATTTCTTCAGCAAGATCCATATCATCGTTAATATCTGCAAATGCTATTTCGGGTTCTATCATCCAGAATTCAGACATATGTCTAGTTGTATTTGAATTTTCAGCCCTGAATGTCGGACCAAAAGTATATACTTTATTGAAAGCCATACAGTAGTTTTCAACCTGAAGTTGTCCACTTACAGTGAGATTGGTCTCCTTTCCGAAAAAATCCTTACTATAATCAATATCTCCATTTTCAAGTCTAGGTGGATTTTTCGGATCAAGCGTACTAACTCTGAACATCTCTCCTGCGCCTTCACAATCACTTCCTGTAATAATTGGTGTATGAACCCAGAGGAAACCTTTATTATGGAAAAATTCATGGATCGCAAATGACAGTAAATGCCTGATACGAAAAACAGCAGAAAAAGTATTAGACCTTGGCCTCAGATGTGCAATTGTACGTAAAAATTCAAAAGAATGTCTTTTCTTTTGAAGGGGATAATCACTTTCCGATTCTCCTACGATTACAACTTCCTCAGCTTTAATCTCAACGGCCTGCTTCTTCCCTTGAGATTCAACAAGTAGTCCTGTAATTTCAAGTGATGACCCAACACCTAATTTTCCGATTTGTTCAAAATTATCGAGATTTTCCTCAAATACTACCTGAAGTTGTTTAAAAAATGATCCATCATTGATCTCAATAAAACCAAATGCTTTTGAAGAGCGAATCGTTCTTACCCAACCATTTATTTTAACTTTCTTTCCGACAAGATCAGAATAGTTTCTGAATATATGTTTGATCGTTGTAATTTCCATAATGAACTCCTGTTATTTAATATTTATACCTGTACGACAGGTGCGACCTGAATCAGGTGATTATAATATGGTAAGGATACAAAAAAAGGATTAAGTGAAAAAGTTACACTTTGGTAATATTTTATCAAAAATTTCCGAATTTATTTGGCAATGTAATCGTTTTTACCTGCTGAAAAGGAATCAAAATAGTTTGTCCTTTAATATCTATCTTCAATAATGGAAAATGTTGCGATAAATCAGCATGTTTTATCACACATATATATTCTGTTCCACCGTCAGTAGATAGTTTGATTCTTTTAGAAGATGTAATCAATTCATGAAGAGTATAATCAGCTGATTTTACATCAAGTCCTTCGTTTACAGCACGAAATTTTCGAGTAATTTCTTTCATCATCTCTATCAGAAATTTAGAAGGAAGCTTATCCACATTTTCTTCTTTAAGATTATCAAATTTTTCAGAAGTCAGAACTGCAAGTTTTACATCACCGACTGCACTTGCAGACGCAGAACAAGCCTGTTTATCAACAAAAGACATTTCACCAAAAACATCAGTAGGTTCTAAATAAGTCAGGATTTTAAGAATATCAGGTTCCTTTTTGAATATCTTTACTTTCCCTTCCAATATGAAACAAATAACAGATGATTCTTCACATTCATCAAGTATCATTTCGCCATCTTTAAAATCAACAATCTGCATGAGTCCAGAAAGTTTGGTCATTTCTTCTTCATTAAAAATTTTAAAAAAAGGAAAGTCCTTTAATTCATCAAACATTTTTTGTCTCCAAAAACATATTATTTTAATATTAGATCATTTTATCACAACTTGTCATAAATAAAAAAAAACTAATTAATAAAAACAGGCCCCGCCTATCTAAACCGGAGCCTGCCTGAATTTTAGAGCCTTTGGGGATGGATTGTCCCGATAAAAAAGCAAAGCTATTTAATCACTCCAATATTATAATACCCTATTATCTTATATTATCAAGCTTTTAATCAAAAATTTCAAATCTACTATTCACCACCAAGCGGACGGCCATTAAAGTCTATCGGTCTATCACGGTTTGTAGTTCGCCATCCTGGCCATGAATGAAGCACTTTGGTTCCATCACTGTTTACCTTCCATACCCACAGGCGATTACCACGTTTATACCATTTCAATTTACCCGATCCGCCAAAACCATTGCCATCTGCAAGTTGTTCAACAATCTGCGCTTCTCTTCTGTACATCAGTCTCTGGCCTGCGCTAAAAGCAGCATCACCAGCCCAGGAAACAATGAGACCATATCCAAGCTGTAATCCTGCGCCAGCCATGCCAGTTCCTGGTTTTATAGGATTAGTTCCCTCAGCTCCAATTTGTGCAATTCCAGAACCAATAGTGACACTTGTTGGTGTATTATATACTTCTCCGCCATCTGTCGTATCCGGCCTATTCTCTCTACGCCGTCTTGCTTCTCTTTCGCGTCGAGCAGCAGCAACACGTTCAGCTCTCTGTCTTCTTGCTTCAGCCTGTTCTTCTGCACGTAACCTTGCAGCATCGCGCCGTCTTTCAGCGTCTTCCCGTCTTTTTCTAGCTGCCGCGTCTCTTGCCCGTCGTCGCCGATCCTGTTCCTGCCTCCGCGATACATAAGCACAACACTCTCTGTATTTTCTCTCTAGTCCAGATAATTTCCCTTCAACCTCTGATATTTTCGCATCATTTCGAGCAATCTGAGAACTTAATGTCCGTTGTTCACGTAATAGTTTTCGTTCCTGTTCCTTTAACTCTGTAATTCTTGGATCAGTTTTTTTCACAGTTTTATCTGATGATTTCTTTTCACGATCTCTGCGCCTTCTATCTCTTGCCCTGAGTTCTTCCCTTGAACGACTGGTTCCAAGTTTTGACCATTCTTGAGATGCCTGATCTGCAGTTATTTTTCCAGATTTCCACATATCATATATCCTTCTTGACTCACTTCTGTTTAAATCAAGATCATGACTAGTTACTCTCTCCCCTTGAGATTCCACCCAGGAACTTTCGTCCGGAGCTGCATTTGCTCTTTTATTCCTGTTTTTAGCTGCCTTACTGATTTTTTCAAGCTTAGTTCTTTCCCGCAAAGCGGCAGCAGATTTTTTCCTGCTGTTTTCCAATTCTTTTTGAAGTCTGTCTCTTAAAGCTTTCAAGCGGGCAAGAGCTTCTTTCATCTGTTGAATTTTTTCTCTTAGATTGCCACATCCTCCTTGAGCATAACATTCACTATTACTAAGAGATTCTGTAAATTTGATATATTCATCCAGTCGGGCAATTTCCTCACGACTTTTGCTTAAATTATTTTCAACAGCAACTTCAATGCTTTTTGCTGGTACGGAAGACCCATGTTTTTCTCTCAATTTATCAAGAAGAAAAGAGCCATCACCCTTTAATTCTTCTACCAGTTTGTTCTTCTGTTTAATTGCAGCACTCAAAAAAGCCACCAGTCTATCCTGGCGCCCGCCGTCGAACCAGGCTTTCGCACTTCTGTCATTCCTGAGAATTATATCGAGCATTTCCAGCGTAGATTTTACCTCTTTGGGAGAAAGATCAGTCTTAGAATCTTTGATTTCATTGATAAGTTTTTCCAATCCTTTAATCGCTTCATCCATCAACCCCTTAAATGCCTGATTTTCGGGATAACTTCTGAGTGAATGCAACGCTTTTTCCTCGGTCAATATCAGTTCACCAATGGTACTTACAATTTGTACACGGCTGGTTATAGAAACTTTTTCACGTGTTCGCACCGCTATCTTAGTTACTGGTATAGCCGTTCCACATCTGGGACATCCCTTTTTCCAGCCAATTGGAACAAAAGTTCTACATTTAGGACACATCTTCTTTTCGTTATCTTTCATTCCACCAGCATGTAATAGACCCATCATGTCATACATTGATCCACGTTGATCACTTGTTTTTGTCGTTGTAACTGGTGTTTCTGCAGTCGTTGTAACGCTAGGAGTTGTAGTTTCAGCCGGTTTATATTCAATACATTCCGGACATGTACAATAAGATGGATGCTGTGCATATAGGGTGAAGCATGCAAAAAATAAAATAAAAAAAACTGCTAAATATCTCTGGTAATTTAACATTTATTTCTCCAAAATTATTAAGTTTATAATAATAATATCATACTGATTTCGTACGTGTTGAAAATTCTTTTTTATTTTATCAGGAAATTGTTAATAATCTAGGCATTACCATATGATTATTCACATTCACTTTACATCCAACTCAAATCCTGAATCATTTGTTCTATATGATTTGATATGAAGTCTTCGACCATGCATAATCGTTACGCCACCGAATTCATAACCAAGTAAATACTTGGTAAAAGCTTCCAGAACCATTGCATTTGTATAGGCTTCACTTCGCCAATGGGCAAGATCCCAGAATGAAGCTGAGAAGAAAAGACCACAATCCCAGGTATAACCAGAAATTTTTTCAGAAAGTTTATCTCGTCCAACTGTATCAAAATTCTTTACTTTATATTTTTTTCTATTTTTAAGGAGATAATATATCCCATCTTTGATCGCTTTGTTATATGGTATCAATTTCCCTTCTTCCCGAGCAATATCAATACCGATATTCAATAACGAAGTAACCCCTAAAGCAGTAGCAAGATAATCAGTTTTATCTTCACCTCCTGGAAAAGCACCTTTATGAGATGACTTTTTATCCCCATACTCTTTCTGAATCGTTAAAAGATCATCCAAAAGGGTCTTCATGCCAGTTTTCAAACCATTGTTACCACCATCACGAAAAGCACGAGATACAACATACGGAAAAATTACATACTGAGGGTAATACAATCCACATCGAGGCCATGTCCTTTCTTCAATAGCTCGATTCAATAGTTTTATGGATTCTTTATAACCCGGAACATCTTTTTTTCCTGCCAATCCCAGTGCAAAAACTACATTTGCATTAACAACTGCATCAACATTGTTCTTACCAAGAGGTATTATTCCCTTCTGGGGAGAAGAAAATATTGGCATTGTCTCGTCCCGATACCAGGTCAGAAAAGCACCACTGTTTTTACCTTTCCAGCTATCCCTGCCATCTTCATATTTATCAAGTCGTCCAATGTCTCTGTATGAACTTGCCAACATTAAAGCCGGAAGATCTATTTCAAAATTATGACTATTGTTGAAAAATGGATCATCTGTATATTTATCAGATAACTGTTTTCTAATTAATTGTAATGCCACTGCTGTGGATGTATCATCAGCATCATTTGGTATATTAAACAACGCAGATGCTCCTGAAGTATTCAATTCCTTATTTAAACATTCGGAGACCCACTCTCTTGACGGAACATCAAGTCCAGCAGCAAAACGTGTCCAGAAAAAATCAAGTTTTGGGTTTAAATATGCTTTTGCCAGAGGTAAAACAGATTTTTCAACTGGTATATTATAAGGTCCAGTAAAATCAGGATTTTCTCTTAATGGAAGCCAGAAGTTATAAGCGGATCCACGTTTATATTTTCTATCAAGATGCCACGCTTCTTTGAGTATTCTACATATATAACGATTCTGAGGGTCTTTTATTTCCGTTTCAGAAAATAGATTCATGGGATAAACAACAAAGGAAGGGACAAAAAGATTAGAGTCCGGAACCGCAACAATAGATTTTCCTTTTCTTCCACCTATTTTTTTAGGCACAAAATGAACACTGCTAGTCCATTCTCCTTTTACATTCCGTACAGTAATTGGAGGAATCGCTGGCAAATTAATTGTTTTTTGAAAAAAAGGAAGATTCAGTGAAACCTTTCCTTTACATCCATCACCTGAATCACTTGCGTCATATACACTACTCAATTTTCCAGGACGATTTCTAATCTGGGTATCATCAAAAAAGATTAACAGACCTTCAACTGATTTAATCAATTTTTGATCACTTAATCTTGAACTGATTATATCACTATAATCAACGGAAAAAACATTTATCGCAACAGTCAGCATACAAAACATCAAAAATAATCTTTTCATTTTTTCACCTCTTGAATTTCAAATATTATTGTTATTATACATTAATTCAAATATTCATTTCAAATAAGAACAAATGTAAAAAACTACCTTTAGATGATACCTGAGACGAGTATCAATTATCCTCTAATATATTTTCGGGAACTTTCAGCCAGACACAGGCTTCTTTTACAGATTTAGACACTAAAAAATCCCAGGGAATCTCAAATGTATATGCCTCAACCATTCTGGCAAGACCAAATGAAAGGTCGTCAGTAGCAATTACTGCAACTTTTGAATTTTGATCAGTTTTGAAACCTTTAAACAACTTTTTCATAAAATCGGATGAAGCTTGAAGAGCAGTCGGAGTTCGTGTACTACTGTGTGTTAAGCGCAGATCAACTAAAAAATTTATTGATCGATTAAAAGATGATTCAGAAAAAATTTTCCTGTATGATTCCAGAAACTCCTCATCCAATATAATTCCAACATGAGTCACAATCATCAGATTCAATTCTGATACAAAACGATGTAAAACCGGCACCACTACCACCCTATAGATAATTTTATATTATACTTTTTTATATTGTTTAATTACCATTACTTAAAATAATCGTTTTTATAATATAATGCAACTGCTTTTTTCAGAATTTTCTGAATTTCATGGAAAAATTATATAAACACTGATAGATTATGATTATGACATCTAAACCAATTGAAAATTCATACTGGGTCATTCCAGAAAAATTTCTTGCCGCAGAATATCCTCGAACTTTAGCAGAAGATACCTCTATATTGAAGTTAACTTCGATAATCCAAACTGGCACAACCTGCTTCATCGATCTTACAGAAGAAGATGAAGGATTACTTTCCTATACAGAACTACTTGAAAAACTGGGATTCGATAATAGTCAGCATAACAGATTTTCAATTCCTGATATATCAATTCCTGAATCTCCTGAACTGGTTATAGAGATTCTGGATCTTATTGATAGTGTTCTGGATAATAATGGTAAAATTTACCTGCACTGTTATGGTGGAATAGGAAGAACAGGTACAATCGTTGGATGCTGGTTATCAAGACACGGACATAAGGGGAAAACCGCTCTTGATCGACTCCATACGCTCTGGCAAGATAATCCAAAGTCCGCATACATCAGTTCGCCAGAATCAAAAGAACAGGAAAATTACATAATTCAGTGGAGTGAATAAAATTTACGCTGTTTTTATCCTTACAAGATTACCGTTACCTTTCAAGGTTACATTCGTCAAGGTTTGTTCTTGTAATACTGATTATATTTGTCATCCTCTATTAAGCCCTGCTGAATCAATACCGCTCTGATTGATCCCTGACTTCTTCCAAAATTTTCTGCAAGTTTATAAATAGGGACAGACGCATTATATTGTGCCCCGACTTCTTTTTTGACTTCATCAGTCCATGGTAAATTGGAATTTTCAGGACGTCCTTGAGCAATATTATTTGCTTGCCTGTCCTCTAATGTCTTTTTGGCTTTTTTCGGTGGAATTTTTATAAAATTCACAATAAAGAATAGTGCTCTCAATACATCTGGATGATTGTACAATGAATTATCCGGAAGATTTTCACCTGTTACAGGATTCAAACCATTTGAGAGTTTACTTAATATTTCTAATGACATAAATAGATTCATTTTTACCTCCTTTTTTACAGTACCGTTATTGGTACTGTTGGAGAAGTTATTGAAATTGCTATGCCAGATTGAAAACATCTTATTTCATTGGATTTATAGATTTCGTTGGATTTATACTGTATTAAATTGAAACAAACCGTTTCAATTTAATACAATCATTTCACAAACCTTTAACCTGTTATAAGAAATTGCCCTCTTAAAAAAAGTAAATTTATCTCCGCTTTTACATTTCCTATAGTATAATTTAACTATGAATAATAATCTCCCCCCTTTTATAAGCATTTGTGGTACAAAAAATTCTGGAAAAACAACTTTAATTACAAAATTAATTAATCGTTTTAAAAAGGATGGATTTAAAATTGGAACCATAAAACATGATTTTCACGGTTTTAATATGGATAATATAGATAGCGACACAGACAGGCACAAAAAATCCGGAGCAGTCGGAACACTGATCGTTTCAAAAAATAACTTTATGCTTTTGAAAGATAAGACTGATGAAAAATTAGATGACTACCTATTTTTTTTAAAAGAAAGCGATCTGGTAATCTTGGAAGGCTTTAAAAATGAGCCATACCCTAAAATAGAGATTATAAGAAAAGAAATTTCTTCTATTCCTGTTTCAAATAATACCAATTTACTTTTTTATGCCACCGATGTTCCTGAATTGTTGAAAAACAATACAATGAATACAATAGAATTAAATGACACTAATTCCATTTTTAAGCGTATTTTAGATCTTCTTTTGCAAAAACACCAGCAATAGTGTTATTATATTGCACTGTGACGATATACAATAACAATATGATATAAATTGAGTAGAAATTAGATGAGCAAAGTTATGAAACAATCAAGATTAAAAATACAGATAATATGCATTATTTGTATATTAAATATTTTTACAACACTTCCATTCCTTGAATCTACTATTTTGTGTTTTTGTGAAGATACTGACATTGTATTTGCCTCCACTACATCACATTGTAATAGTTGTGATATACATCATCAGGAAACTCACATAGATCATCATCATAAACATGATTGTTCTGATTTTCTCCCTTTTCAATATTCTTATTTGAAAAAATCTGAAAATATACATAACAATATCTACAAAATAGAAGCAAGTACAAGTAATACCTGTTTTTATTCAAATAATACTCAATATCTAAAAAACTATTCTAGTTTCATTATCAATTCACAAATTGATCTCAAAGCAAATTTAATCTTAATCTGCTGATTTATTCCGAGTACTTAATTTAAATTATTATTACTTTAAATTCATCTATTCGGAGGATAATTTTGTTTAATATCACTATAAAAAAAATAAAATTTATCACACTTTTCTTTTTATGCATCTTTCTGACAAATTCTTTGTTAAAAGCTGACATGGAAAAAATTCGTAAACTGGTAAATTCACTAAAAAAAAGCAGTCATAAATCTGTAAAAATGATTCCTGTAAAAAAAACAGGCATAGAAAAAAAAATACTCCATAATCCAAGTGTAATTGAACTGGAATCATTACTCGCACGAGTAAAAAAAGGAAATCCCGAAATCTCTCTTTTCAACATGGCTCTGGCAAAAAACAGACTTGAGACCAGAATTGCCAGACGTTCTCCAAATCCAGAAATCGAATTTGAAATCGAAAATATTGGCGGAACCGGAGAAAATGGAGCTTTTGATTCTGCCGAGGCAAAAATTGTTATCGGTCAAGAGATTGAAAGAGGCGGAAAACGATATTACAGGGTAAAAGAAACTGAGATTCTGGATAAGCTCAGTAGGTATCAACAGCAGTTAAGGCAAAGAGAAATTGAAGGACAAGCTATAGAGAAGTTTGTTGAAGCATTTTTTTCTCAGGAAAGCTTTCAGATGAATGAAAAATTGCTAAATTGGGCCAAAAAAGTCCGTCAGGTCGTTGTTGCAAAAGTAGATTCTGGAAAAGTCTCAGCACTTGAATTAAGTAAGACAGATGTGGAAATTTCCAAGATACGCCTTACAATGACCTCCAAAAAAATGGAACTTCAAAACTTAAGATTGGAACTTGCAGAATTATACGGAAAATCAAAATTTCCATTTGGCAGACTTAAAGCAAACACTTCCATCAGACATGGATTACCAGAATTAAGCCTGTTGAAAAAAAGTATTACAAGGCATCCCACCTGGTTTCTTAGTAAGATGGAAATTGAATATTACAAAACACTACAGAGAAAAAGCCGTTCAGAAAGTGTACCTAATATGACACTGGCCGGAGGTATGAAATACGATAGAGGCTCAGAAGAAAAAACATGGATGTTCTCAATGTCCATGCCGCTTCAAATTAATGATAATAAGAAGGAAGCCATTGAAATTGCAAGAATTAACGAGAAAAAAGCTTTACGTCAGGCTGAAACCAAACTTATCGAATTAAATAATAGCCTTACAGCAGGATACCGGAATTTGAAAACGGCTTATGAAAAACTGACTATTTTTCAGAATGAAGTTCTTCCAGCAGCGACGAAATCATTTGAAGGTGCTCGTCTTGGATATGAACAAGGTAAACTTAATTTACTTGAAGTACTCGATGCACAGCGTTCTCTGGCTGAAGTCCAGGAACAACATATTGAGACATTGAGCAATTACTTCATAAACCTGGCTAAATTAAGAGAATTGACTGGAATACCGAAAAATATCTTTTCCTTAAACTCCAGAAGATCTAATAAGGAGACTAATAATGAAAAATAAAAAAATTATCATACTTTTAATAGTATGCTTTATGACTCTTATATCAAGCAGTTATATATTATCTGAACCTACAAAAACTACTGTTGTAAAAAAATCTGATGACCACTCGGATCATGATCATTCAACTCATGCTGAGAAAAAGGATGATCATGATGCAAATGATGGTGAAGATCACTCTGGTCACGATCATTCAGCTCATGCTGAGAAGAAAGATGTTCATGATGTAAATGATGGTGAAGATCATTCTGGTCACGATCATTCGGCTCAGACTGAGAAGAAAGATGATCATGATACAAATGATGGAGAAGATCACTCTGGTCACGATCATTCAGCTCATGCAGTGAAAAAAGATATTCATGACGAAAATGATGGAGTTGATCACTCCGGTCATGATCATTCGGTTCATGAAGCAAAAAAAGATTCACATGATGATGATGACGATCACTCCGGACATGACGAATCTGTTCACGAAGAGGAAAGTGTCGGGATAAAATTAGACATAGAAAAACAGAGAAAGTTTGGTATAGAATTAAAAAAGGCTGGAAGCGGAATCATTGCAAAAACAATTTCATTGCCTGGTGAAATAAAACTTAATCCAGATGACGTTGCGCACATAGTCCCTAAAGTTCCTGGTTCTGTTGTAAAAGTCTATAAAAAAGTGGGGGATCCCGTTCATTCAGGAGAATTACTGGCAGAACTAGACAGCATAGAAATCGGGAAAGCTAAAATTGATTTTCTCATCAAAAAAGCAGAAGTAGGATGCTGTACTTTTCAGCTTGAACGTGCAGTCCAGGTACATAGAAATACCAGAAAATTGATCCGAATTTTAAAAAAATATCCAAGTCTTGATGAAGTAAAGAAATTTGGATCGGGAAAAATGGGTGAATATCGAGAAAAACTCATTGGCGCGTATGCAGATTTTATTGTTTCAAAAGAATTCTATACAACAGAGAAAAAACTTTCTGGAAAAAATATATCAAGCAGAACTGAATTTCTCGCTGCTCAAAATGAATACAAAAAAAATGAAGCAAAATTTTTATCTGCAATGGATTCTGCAGATTATCAGATCGCTAATAAATTGCAGGAAGCGAAAAACACAAAACAACAGCAGGAATTAGAATTACAGAGTTCTTTGTGGACGCTTAAAATATATGGAATGACAGATAAAGTGATCAATAATCTTGAAAAAGAAGTCAAAAAAATCCCAAATAATGTAATCACAGTTGAAGAATGTAAAGATCCAAATTGCGCTGACTGTAAATTAAAACAAAAAGCACTACTTGAAGCTGGAAATAATTTTAAAACATCTGAAATAAGCCGCTATTATATAACTGCTCCTTTTGATGGAACTGTAACAGAAAAACATATTACGAGAGGTGAATACATTGAAAATACAGACGTCTTTGTATTAGCTGATTTAAAAACTGTATGGGTAGAATTCAGTATTTATCAGAAATATATTTCTTCAATTTCCAAAGGAACTCCAGTTATAATTTCAGCCGGAACCAAAGGGCCTTATATAGCAGGAATAATAGATTATGTTTCTCCTGTTGTAGACCGGGAAACCAGGACTGCCTCAGCCAGAGTCATTTTAGATAATCAAACAGGAATATGGAAACCAGGCATGTTTATTACTGTAATGGTCTCTATGGAAAACACTCCAGTCTCTGTAAGAGTTCTAAGAGATGCAGTCGTAGAAATAGATGGAAAAACAGCGGTTTTTGTTCTAACTGAAAAAGGATTTGTAACACGTGATGTAACGACAGGAGCAAAAAATATGGAGTATATTCAAATTACCGGCGGATTAAAAAAAGGTGAACAATACGTGGCAAAAGGTTCATTTGAATTGAAAGCGCATATGATAACTAAAAATCTTGACCCCCATGCTGGACATGGACATTAAGGGATTGGAGAAAATTTATGTTTACGAATAATTTAATAAAATACTCCCTCCGGTTTAGGGGAATCATCGTTCTCGCCATCATCTTTGTTATCGCTTTTGGGATCCAATCATACAATCAGATGCCAGTTGATGCTTTTCCCGATGTATCACCAGTTATGGTTCCAGTATTTGCTGAGGCCCACGGCATGGCACCCGAAGAAGTAGAAAGGCTTATTACTTATCCAATTGAATCAACCATGAATGGACTTCCGGGCGTAAAGCAGATAAAATCGACATCCGCTTTTGGAATGGCAGTCATCTATGTATACTTCTCAGACGATACTGATATTTATTTTGCTCGACAGCTTGTCTCGGAAAGACTTGCAAGCGCGATGTCTAAACTTCCTAATATGCAGGAACCACCAGTTCTGGGACCGATTTCAACCGGTCTGGGACAAATTTTCCTTTATTATCTGACTCTTGATAAAGGTACCGATACTCACGGAAAAGATGCCTTATCCTATCTGAGGGAAATAAACGACTGGGTTGTAAAATACCAATTACAGACCGTTTCAGGAGTAACTGATATTCTTTCCATGGGTGGGAATGTTCTACAATATCAGATCTTGATAAACCCTGTTTCACTTCAAAAATATAACCTTACAATAATTGATATTATTGATACGGTCAATAATAACAATAAAAATATTGGCGGACAGTTTATGGTCCTGAGTTCTGAAGAACACCTGGTTAGAGGACTTGGATTACTGGAATCATTAGATGATATTTCAAACTTACCAGTAAAAGTAGTTAAAGGGATTCCTGTAAAAATAGAAGATGTTGCAGAAGTCAAATGGGGAAGCGAGATCAGACGCGGTGTTGTAACTAGAAACGGGGAAAAAGAGGTAGTTTCTGGAATCGTGATGAAACTGTTTGGTGAAAATACTTCACTTGTTATAGACAGGCTTTACAAAAAGGTCAAGGAAGTTCAAAAAGGTCTCCCAAAAGGAATTCACCTTGTCCCCTATTATGAACAGGCAAAACTGGTACAGAATGCAACATGGACTGTTAAAGAAGCACTTATAATCGGTTCAATACTAGTATTATTGACCTTGGCTGTTTTTATGGGAAATCTCCGTTCTTCCCTCATTGTTTCTTTTTCTTTGCCTTTTTGTGCATTGATTGCAGTAATTTGTATGAGATATTGGGGATTATCAGCAAATCTGATGTCCCTTGGCGGAATCGCAATTGCCATTGGTATGCTCTGCGATGGAGCAATTGTAATGGTAGAAAATATATACAGACATCTTAATATCGAAAAAAACAGCAGGCGAAAACGCAATGAAATAATTCTCATTTCCGCACAGGAAGTAGTAAAACCTATCATTTCTTCGCTTGTAATTGTAATCATTGTTTTCCTCCCGATCTTCACACTTGAAGGAATTGAAGGAAAAATGTTTGCACCAATGGCATTTACAATTTCATTCGCATTATTGGGATCATTACTTTTTGCGGTTATTATAGGACCTGTTCTTGCATCATTGTTTCTCCGCAAAGGAAAACACAATGAATTCTGGCTTCTACGTTTCATGAAATTTTTATATAAACCTCTTTTAACGATCGCGTTGAAATGGAAAAAAACTCTCATACTTCTTTCGATAATTGCTTTTATATGGTCTATGGGAATACTCAAAAATATTGGTACAGAATTTATCCCTACCCTTGAAGAAAATTCTATCTTGATCGGAGTCACAATGTCCCCTTCTATTGCTCTGAAAAAAGGCGTTGAGACGATTCTAAAAGTGGAGAGAGAACTGATTAAGAATTATCCTGAAATAAAAGAGGTCATTTCAAGAATAGGTCGCCCTGAAGCGGGGAGCCATCCTCATCCTGTAAATTATGCAGAAATTCAGATCGAGCTTAAACCCATAACCACAGAAAATAATTTTCGAAACAGAGCTCAACTTGTGAAAGTATTGAACAAGGATTTTTCTGATTGGATCGGGATTCAGCTTAATTTTACTCAGCCAATCCAAAATGCATTCGATGAATTGCTTTCAGGAATAAAAGCACAACTGGCTATCAAAATTTTTGGAGAAAATCTGGATATTCTTAAAATAAAAGCTACAGAAATTTACAATGCAATCAAGAATATTCCTGGACTGGTCGATCTGGCTACAGAACAAAGTTTTGGTCAGCCACAGATTCAAGTCATAGCAAACCGAGAAGCATGTTCCAGATTTGGCGTATCCGTTTCTAAAATACTTGAACTGGTAGAAATGGGAATTGGAGGCGAAGTAATAGGAAACATTTATCTGGATACAAGAAGATATGGTATTAAAATCCGCTACCAGGAAAAGTACCGGAATTCGCCGGAAGTTTTAAGCGATCTACTCGTTTCCAGCGCTGACGGAACAAAAATACCACTTACACAACTCGCTACAATCAAGCAGGTAATCGGACCATTACAGATAAATCGTGAGAACAATCAAAGGCGATGGATCGTTCAGGGAAATGTTCGCGGTAGAGATCTGGGAAGTATTTTTGAAGAAATCAAAAAAAATATTGAAGAAAAAGTAAAACTGCCTTCGGGATATTTTATTGAATATGGAGGACAGTTTGAAAATCAGAAACGAGCAATGACTAAACTTTCCATCATAGTCCCAGTTGTAATTTTCATAGTATTCATTATCCTGTGGATGTCTTTTGGAACTTTAAGAACTGCGGTTGTAATTATATTTAATATCCCTTTCGGACTCATTGGCGGAGTACTTGGCTTATACATCATGAAAGAATACCTTTCAGTTCCAGCATCAGTTGGTTTTATTGCCCTCTTCGGTGTTGCACTCCAGGATGGTATGGTATTGGTGAGTTACTTCACTCAGCACAGAGGAAACTGTTTGAAAGAATTAGACAGTCATCTAGTAGAATATGCTCTCCTTAGACTACGTCCTGTAATCATCACTACAGTGACTACGGTTTTAGGGCTTTTACCGTTACTTTTATCAACAGGCATCGGTTCAGAGGTACAAAGACCGCTGGCCATTGTTGTGGTATTCGGACTTATTTCATCCACTGTACTTACGTTGTTTGTATTACCAGCGGTATATTCGCAAATGGAACACTGGTTTAATCCAGATCTTTCTTAATTTGATTTTATTTTCATCAAACAGGCACATTTTATGAAATGTGCCTGTTTTTTTAGAATTAAAACTCTTTTTCAGTCATTAAAGCTTTCATTGGCGGTATCATTCTATAACTCAGAAAATTTCCCTTATTATCAAAATTCAGAAAAAAAGAATACGGAGCAACTGAGTTTTTTTTGAAATGATCGAAAAAAATTGTATACAACCTCAAATCACCTATCAATAATTTATAACCAGTCTTTAAATTTAATCGCTCCATAACAGGATATCTTACAAATTCGCCAACAACTTCAACAAGTCTGGATTGTTTTCCATATTTCTCAAAAATACTCATATCAGCTTTCTTAAACTCTTTTTTTACATTCCAGAAATCCGGAGAAAAAAAACAGTACCCTCTGAATACATAGCTGTTTTCAGTTTCCAATATGACTTTCCAGCAAAAAGGAGCAAACATATCGGGTATTACATTAATTGCTTTTATTCTAGAATCTATAATTTGGGCACGTTGAAACAACTTATATTCCAGAGTATTTCTTATTAAAAAATTTGAAAATGGATACAAAAGCACCCATATCATACCTATTGTGGCAAGGTAATTTCTTACCGTCTTACTTCTATACAAGACAAGTGATATAATCACAATCGGTAAAGTATAAAGAAAGTCTATAACATACATGGAATCAAAAAAATAGACTTTTTCAGATAATGGATACCATATTTTTGTACCGTAATTATTGGAATAATCCAGATATATATGAATATAACTGTTCAACATCCATATCATAAATACATGAATAAAATTCAATTTTTTTCTAAATATTCTGTAAATAAATGCTACAAGTATAGCTATCGGAATTGTCACGATGAAGGAATGAGTTAATCCCCTGTGAGAAGTCAAATAATCCGTCATTTTAGAGCCCATAAATAAAACATCCAGATCAGGCGCAAGGGCTGCTGCAATTGAAAGGTATATTGTATCTTTTGCTTTGGGAAATTTAGTCTGTAACCAGTATCCACAAAGCGCTCCAGCAGAAAAATGTGTAACTAATTCCATAAAGATACTCCAATAAATTATTATAACCCATCTACCCAAAAACATAAAATTACAAAAATATAAAAAATTATGTTAAAATTCCGTAGAATTAAAGTAATTACAAAAGAGCACAAAATAATGCTTCCAGATAAAGAATGGCTTTATATACGAAAAAGAGCAAAAGAATTTGAAGGACATTTTAAACATGAAAAAGCCGAAGAGTTCTACCGGCAGGCATTAATAATTGCTCGAAAAAACAAAAACTTTGATTCAATTTTTACAAGTCTGAAAGAACTGGCTGTTTTTCTACATATTGCAGGAAATCCTGAATCTGAAAAACTTTATACTGAAAGTCTAAAAATCCTTGAACAATGCCATAAAATTCGACCTTCTGAAAAAGGCACCATAAATAAATTTCTAGGTGATATTTATTTTTCAAAACGCAATTGGGAAAAAGCAGAGGCTTTTTACAGAATTTCACTGAAATTATTTATGAAAACCATACCAATAAAAAAAATTCTTCCTATAAAAGTTTTTTCAATGATTTCGTGTTGCTGTAGAAATCAAGGGAAATATGATGAAGCCATAATAATATCTACTCTGGAACTAGATTCATATATTTCAGAATATCCAGAAGCCAATTCAGAAGAAAAATGGTCTGATGTTTTAAATGACCTGGCAATTATCCATCGAAAACTTGGAAATCAAGAATTGTCACATGAGTTTAAAGAAAGATATCGAAGTTCGGAAAAATAATAATTTAAACTATTTCTCAAAAACAGACATCGTTACAGAATAAATTCTATAAAAATTGCCACCTCTCCTGATTTCTTCGGTTACACTATAAAAATTTCCATTTTTATCTTTTGCAGAAAACTCTGAAACTTGTCCATCACCAGTTGATACACTCATCTCAGATTTTGGAATTTTTTCTATAGAATCAAAAAATGATTTATAATCATTTTTATTGACTTCAATTTCTTCAATAAAGTATTTATGACTCTCCTCTATTGTATTCCTCTTAATCAGTTTCTTGATTGAATTACGAGAAATTGCAGCCAGCCTTTTACCAAACTCCTTATAATTTTCAGGAGCACTCAGAAGTGGCAATTCAATTGTATCGTGGATTTCAGTTTTTGGAAAATATCTTTTAAACTCAAGTTTTAAATTTACAGGTCTAATATATGAAACAATATATTTCCCAGATTTTGAGATTTTGGTAAGTTCCAGCAATACCAGTGATTTATATCTGTTTCGAATAGCATTTTCAACAAGTGCCAACCTATAAGTAGCCGATTTGGGATCTGAATCTTTAATACCATCATCTGTACCGTCACTCCAGATTCTGTTTTGAAGCAATAATTTATTAATCTTTAAATTAAATTCGCTATTTTTTAATTTTAAAGTCAAAAGCTCATCATGAATATTAATATTTTTCAATCTTGTCAAAACAACAAGTTTTACTTCTGGAAACGTTGAATCAGCACATAAAGATACTACAAAACACAAAAACAAAAGAGTGAATATTAAATGTCTCATAAAATCAACGTCCAATTTTTTCCTTTAACTTTTCTATTTTTTCTATCAAAGGCTGTATTTTACTCTGATCACCTTTTGATACAAGATCATTCAATTGATTTTCAAGTGCCTGTATTGCATTAGATACCCTAGCGGCAGCCTTTCCATCATTTGACTGAAAAAGCTGCTTTAAAGAGGATGTATCCACCTGGACCAGCAATTTATCTAATTCTTTTTCAATATCACGTAGTCCAATTGATATCGTATTCTCCCCGTTCTGACCAGGTATATATATTTTACCACCCTGAGAATCGACTTGATAACTGGCTTCATTTTTTATATCTTTCACTTTGCCAATCAACTTATCTGCTGTATTTTCAACCATTGTAGCAAGATCTTTCATTGCATTCTGCATACCAACGGATATATTTGCATTACCAGAAATAGCTTTTTGAGAAGATGTTCCTGAGCTGTTAGGCAGTGGAACTGGCTGACCACCTGGCCCGATTGATGTGGTATTTGTATTTTTAGCTGTACTGGACTTAAAAAAGCTTTTCAGCTTTCCACCAATATCAGAAATTGTATTCAGGATTTTGGAACTACTTGACTGAGTACCAACCCCGGTTGATCCAGAAGTATTTGAAATACTTCCTGGTGTTGAACCACCAGCGATAGCACTTGCTGGATTATTGGCAGCATTTGCAATATCTTTGAATTTACCTTTATTATCTACAACAAGCTTTGCTATATCTTTTATTTCAGTAATGTTTGATAATGCAACTTTTGCAATAGTTTTAAATTCTGGATTTTTTAAGGATATTTTAAGGATATCTGTAGTAGACATATTATTATTTTTGATAATTGCCTTGATATCTTTTATAGCCTGATCATTTTTTTCAACCAGCTCGATAACTTCCCTTATTTCTTTTTCATTATCTATAGCAATCTTGATCATTTCGATATAATCTGATTTATTTTTTGCAAGGATACCTGCAATCTGTTTCAATTCAGTTTTATTCTGTTTAAAAATATTTTTTACAATATCAACATCGCTTTTGTTTGTTTTTAGGAATTTTTTTGCTTCACTGATTGCAGGATTGTTTTTTACAAAAGAAATTATTTTTTTAAAATCAAATTTCTTTTTCTTAAACATATCTTTAATCTCATTAACACCCTTCTTATCAGCTAAAAATAGTTTTCCAATTCTTTTTATTTCCGACTCATGTTTTTTATAAACAGTTGAAATCTGACCGATGGCTGGACGTTTTGAATGGATTATATTGATAATTTGTTGGATATCACCTTTATTTTTTGTAACCAGTTTCAGGAATTTATTAATTTCAGGATTCTTATTATCAAGTATATCTGCAATTCTTTTAAAATCTGTTTTATTTTGATTCAATATCTGATTAATCTGATCAGCTGGTGACAGGTTCTGACTTAAAAGAACAGTTGAACTTGAAAATAACATTAGGAAGATTAAAAATACAGTGAAAATTTGAAGTGATTTCATAAATAACTCCTATAAAAATTTAATTCTGTATTTAATTATAGAATATGCTCCAATTTTGTCAACTATACACTTTTTATTCTAAAAAAAATTGTAAAAAAAATTAAAATATATTGACAATTTATCTAAGCTTATTTATAATCGTTTCTGCTTGAGTATCAAATGAGTGGGCCACTAGCTCATCTGGTAGAGCAACGGCCTTTTAAGCCGTGGGTATCTGGTTCAATCCCAGAGTGGCTCACCATTACATATTTAAGAGCGGACTGTTTGAAAAAATAGTCCGCTTTTTTATTTAGCTTGGAATTGAGTTAATCGATTATTTGGAATCATTTTTTATCAAAGGAATTTAAAGAATGAAAAAAAAATTGATAATAACAGGAGCAAGTGGATTTCTAGGTAGAAAACTTTGTTTACAAGCAGTCAAAAACTGGAATGTTTATGGACTGATACATAAACATATTTTTTCTCAGAACGGAGTAACTGTTTTAAAAATTGATCTAACATCATTAAGTGATTTGAAAAAATTTTTTTTAAATATCAAACCTGATGCTTTAATTCACACTGCAGCTATTTCGGATCCAAACTTCTGTCAGGAAAATCCAGAACAGTCTTTTAAATTAAATGTAGAAAGTTCAATAAATCTATCAATTTTATGTTCTGACTTAGAAATTCCATTTATATTCTGCTCTACTGATCTGGTTTTTGACGGTCTAAATCCTCCATATTCAGAGAATGATATAGTCTGTCCAGTAAATACATATGGAAAACATAAGGTTTTAGCAGAAAAGGGAATCATTAAAATTTACGCTGATTCTTTAATTTGTAGACTTCCACTTTTATACGGATATCCAGAGTCAGGAAACAGAGGATTGAAAAAAATGTTGACTGATTTGGAAAACAACAGAACCGTTAAACTTTTTAGTGATGAATATAGAAGTCCAGTTTCTGCAGAATCTGCTGCAACTGGAATATTAGAATTATTAGGTAAAAGCAGCGGACTTCTTCATTTAGGTGGCAGAGAAAGTATTTCAAGATATGATTTCGGTTTACTTGTGGCTGAATTATATAATTATTCATCTGATTTAATTGAAAAAATTCTACAACTTGACGTTCCCATGCCGGCGCCAAGATCAATTGATGTTTCACTAATTAGCAAACAAGCTTATTCTTTAGGTTATAAACCCGGTTTACTTCGCGAAGAGCTTAAACGTATTAACACTAACTTAAAGAAAAAATAACCAATTATCAGGCTTAAATCTGTAAATAATTTTATATAATTAATATATTAGCCTATTGACAAAAGAGAAATATCTATTAGAATTAGACTGAAATATAATATTCTGGCATTTTTTGTGTCAAATTAATTTTTTATTATATCTGGAGGAACTAGATGAAAAAACTTACTTTTTTATTTATAATGTTGTTTATATGCAGTTGTATGGCTTTTACTCAGACGCTTGATGAAGTTAACTGGGAAGTCGATGATGCTGAAAAAGAACATCAGAAATTATTGGATCAGGTTGACGGTGAATACGATGATGCTGATGGTGAAGTCACTGATGATTCTATATCAAACATGTTAAGGAATAAATATAAGGTTAAAAAACTTGAATATGACATAAAAAATCTTAAAGAAAAACAGAGCATACTTAAAAAGAATAGCGCTGAAAACATAAAAATAGATTATCCAGGAATAAAAAATTCTGATTTAAAAGCAGTATTTGACCAGATTCCAGTCATTAATACAAAAACAAAAGCTCCTCTGGCTAAGGTTATGCTTCTCGATGATAATATCGAATCATGGTATGCAAGATGGTACATGATCACACAGGCAAAAAAATCTATTGATATTGTATATTTCGCATTGTTTGACGACGCTTTTGGTCGTGCATTTATGGGTCTTTTACAAGAAAAAGCCCTTCAGGGTGTAAAAGTCAGATTCCTTGTTGATAACCGCGGTGGTCTTGATACAACAATAAGATTAACATCTAAAGATATTCTGATCGAACTTGCAAAAACTCCAAATCTGGATGTAAAAATATATAATCCAGTTTTTGATAAATTTTTAAGAATATTCACACAAGGTCTCAAATCAGTATGGACTGCAAACCATGATAAACTGGTTATAATCGATGGACAATGGGTAATGACTGGTGGTCGTAATATCTGGAGTCATTTTTTCGCTGATTACAAAGATGATGATAAAGGTTATCTTGATACCGATGTTCTTATAAAAACTGTTAAAGGAAATGATATCGGTCTGGCTGCTACTAAAGCTTTTGAAGATGAATATTTCATGAAACAGAGTAAGGATCTTAAACCATCATTTATTGATAGATTTGGTGCTAAAACATTAAAAGATAAAATTGAATATGCCAGAAGAACAATGGAAATGTACATGATTGGCGATATGTCTCTTTTACCATCAAACGAAAATGAAGCTGCATATAATGAAGAACTCAGTAAATATACCGTCATGAAGGGCGGATACATGGATTTTTACAAAAAAATAGACCGTTATTTCAAATCCAGTTCTTACAATGGGGTGTATCCTACAAAATTACTTGATAAAGGAAGTCAATTTAAAACAGACAATGAAATAACTAAACATATTTTGAATATGATGCGTGCTTCTAAAGAAGAAATAATGATTCAGAATCCATACATTATACTTGTTCCTGAAACTCGCTCTGTTCTTATTGATGCTGGACAACGCGGTGTAAAGGTAAATATATTTACTGCTTCTCCTACTTCAACGGATGAACTTTTTGTACAGGGTCTTTTTATTGAAGAATGGAAGGATCTTTTTAGAGATATTCCTGGAGTACGAATTCGGGTTACAGAAAAAAGACCTTTGCATTCGAAAGTATTCATATTTGATCATCAGCTAGTGGTGGCTGGTACTTATAACCTTGATCCACTAAGTCAAAACATGAATTCAGAGGTTGTTGCAGCAGTTTATTCTCCAAAATTTTCACAAATAGTCAGAAATTCCATTGAAGACAGAATAAAAAAATATTCTGTTGAATATAAACTTGCAATTTCTCCAGACGGAAGAGAACAGGTTATTTATGGACCTGAAGATCATTGTTCAAAAAAGATCCTCAGGAAGATTAAATATTTCTATAGACCTGTAGCTAGAATGCTTCGTCCACTATTGTAAATAAAAGTCATATTATAAATTTGAAGGGTCGGAATTTTTCCGGCCCTTTTTTAATTATTTTTTTTATTTTTATTTGCTATTTATCTAACAGGGTCAGGGCACATTTCATTCAGCTCGATCATCGAGCTAAACAAAAGTCCTTCCGACCCTATCTGGCATTAACTTTTCCCTATACATTAGTGTCTTTATGCGAATTAAACTTGACCTATATAGACACATGAAATAGAATAAGAAAAATTTGAAAAATGTGGGGAACCTGTGAAGAATGAAAATCAATATAAAGATCTTATAATCAGTTTTGATAAAGCCTTACGGAAGTGTAACCAATGGAATTCAATCCAGTGGCTTATGGATAAGTTTGCCAATGCCGGAAACATTAAACTCTGGGTCGTTGGTGGAACCATAAGAGACTTTATTCTTGAAACTTCAAACATGATTATAGATGTAGATGTTATTTTACAGAACTGCCCGGATTTTGATGTTCTTGAAAAAGTTATTTCTTCAGGTGGTACATTTTCAAGAAATATGATGGGTGGATATAAATGGTATCCCTCAAAAGAAGTTTCAAGCGAGGAGGAAGAAATTGAAATAGATCTCTGGAGAATGGAAGAAGCAATTGAACCTGGTGATGAATGTACACCTGAAGTTGCTGTAATGAGATTTGATCTCAATATAAATTCGCTCGCCTGGAGCCTTGATGAAAAGTACTTTGTTAATCCACTTGGTGGACTTGAAATACTAATGGACAAAAGTCGGAAAACTCCAATGGAACTTTTAACAGAAAAAATAAAACCCGGAAATGCAGGAAGATTGATACTACGTGCTGTGAAATATAGTGCAAAACTTGGAATTCCTCTTGGTGACGCTACCAAAAAATGGATGCGTGAGAATGAGAAAGAATTAGATTCACTTTCAGATGAAAAAATAAAATATGTATTTCGCAGTATAGATACCTCCTCTATCAAAAAAGAAGTAGAAGATTGTTGTACTGGAATATTGAGCAATGATTATGGTGCACGAATAGTAAAAGCGCTTTTTTCAGATTAAATAAAATAATTACTAATGCCGATATAGTATATAGGACATAATATTAATACTATAAAACTATTTAGGCATTTCCATGAAAATAAGTAATCTTAATGCAATGAATTCATACAGACATCTGGTATCTGCTAATTCCAGATTGAAAGCATCTTTTGAAAGAATTTCATCTGGCCTTAGAATCAATCATGCTTCAGATGATGCGGCCGGTCTTGCAATAAGTGAAAAATTACGTTCTAAAATCAGCAGCTATAAAATCGCTTCAGCCAATCTTCAGGATGGCTTGTCGCTTGTGAAAACAGCTGAGGACAGTTTAGGAAGAGTTAGTACAATTGTAAAACGTATCAGAGATCTTAGCCTTCTTGCTGGAAATGGTGATAAAAGCAATAGAGATCGAAGTCACATACAGGTTGAAATTGACGAATTGCTGAAAGAAGTTGATAGAGTCGGAAAAACTTCTGAATATAATACAAAAAATTTATTTGATGGCTCCTTTGGACTAGAAGCATCTGTATCAGGTGATAATTCTGAAATTGTCGATGTAAAATCAATGAAAGTTACTGGTAATACGGCTTTAAAAGCCGATTCCAAAGTATTTGAAAAAACTTTCAGTAATGTTATAGGAGAAATTGCTGGAACAGGCTCTGGAGGCGTTGATACTGATAAGTATAATCTAGATACTGGATTTACTCCAATTGACTCGGGAACAGTTACATTGAAATGGACCGACGGAGTACAAAAAACAGCTTTAGATGCAGATAATGGAGATGGAACCGGGAATCTTGTAGAACCCGTATCGGGTGATATTGTTGGCACAATCAATTATAATTCTGGTAATGTGAAACTTGATTTTTCAGTAGGAATTGGACATATACCAGATGCAAATTCAGATATTACAATTTCTTATAACCCCGCTGTAATCAGCAAAAGTGAATCTATTGGAAATGGTTTTGATCCTGATGGGCAAGACTATTTTTCATATGTTACTTCAAATAAACCTGTCTCCTCTGCTGATCCAATTGTAATAAACTGGACTGATGGAATAGGGGAATCAGCCGTTTCTGTTGACAATGGGAATGGAACAGGAAGTTTTAAAATAGGTTCAGATATTATAGGTAGCATTACTTATGCAACCGGAAGTATTAATCTCTATTTTTCTGGTGGAAGTGGACATACTCCAGATATAGGAACAAATATAACTGTCGATTATACAAGTGCAGGAAATCCTTATAATGGTGAATTAATTGATGTCGGGTATGATCCACCAGGATTAACTGTATTCAATAAAACTGTTTCAAGTAAACCTGTTCTTACAGGTAGTGTTGAAGTACGATGGACTGATGGAAATGCTAAAACAGCTTTTGATGACGGCGCTGGAAACCTCAGAGAATCTATCAGTTCTGCAATTGTTGGGACAGTAAATTATGGAACGGGTGTTATTAACATGAATTTTGCAGGAGTAGACCCTGGCCCTCCTCCTATTCCTTTTAATTTTACGCCAGATCATGGTACTGGTATTTTAGTAGATTATGATCTTCCTGCAAAACCTCCTGTCAATGACGAAATTTTGACTTCCGTGATTGAAGCAGGTAATCAATTCAGTTATAATACCACAATAGATCAATTACCGATGAAACGGTGAATATACGCTGGCTAAGCAGCGGAAACTGGTATCTTGCACATGATAATGGTACTGGATCGTTAATTGTCCAGGGGAATAATGACATCATAGGTACAATTGATTATGACTCTGGTACAATCGAACTGGGTTTTGCCAAAGGGGCTGGATACACACCTGATAAAGCAACAAATATTCTTGTAGATTATGAATTTGCGGAATTAACTTCCGGCAATGCAGATTTCAATAATCCAGCAGTTGAACTTACTGATAGTAACTATCAATTTGAAGTTCGTGGCGAAGCAACAAAGGCTAAAGCTGCAATCACTGGTCTTGCAGGATTAAAACTGAATAACACTACTACATTCAGTGATTTTGTAAATGGGTTTGTACCTGATATTGAAATTTTAAATGAATCAATTGGAAATGGTTTAGGTAGTGCTGAACATACTACTTTTTCTTATACTGCCAGTGTTATACCACTTCTGGATGAAAATCCTGGATCTGTTCAAGTCGAGTGGACAGATGGAGTCAACAAATTTGGTTTTGATGATGGTATTGGAAATATAAGAGAATCTGTATCTGGTGATCTGATTGGTACAGTAAATTACGTTTCAGGAAATATGAATTTTGACTTTACAGGGGCTCATGCACCTGATACAGATACAACGATATCTGTAATATATAAACCGGATGATCCATTTATCTCATTTGATTCAACGGGAATAGGATCTGATCCACAGGGATTAAGCAATTATGCCTATACAGATCCTGCTGGAAAAATAGATTCAGGTGATGATTTCACTCACATTGCTGCAACAATTCCAATTGATACAGGAACCATTTCTGTCAATTGGACTGACACTGTGGCAAAAAATGCAATTGATATTGATAATGGTGACGGTACAGGCAATCTGATTGAACAAAGTGGCGGAGTTGATGTGATCGGAACAATCACATATGCAACTGGTAATATCAATCTTAATTTTAATGATGGTGCAGGTCATACACCTGATGATGCGACTCCTATAACAATCGATTATACCTCTGGTGGAGTTCCTAAAGCAGTTGAATTCATCGACTCTGGAATCGCTTTGGCAACTGTAAAATGGACAGATGGTATTGGGAAAACTGCTGTTGCATCAAATAATGGCGATGGAACAGGAAGTCTGGTAGTAGCCGCGAGTGGCGGAGATGTTATCGGAACAGTTACTTATGCAACAGGTGTTGTAAATCTGTTTTTTGAAGGTGGAATAGGGCATATTCCAGATGATGGTACTGCTATTGAAATACAATATAATTCCTCAGGAATATTAAGTATCTGGGAACCAGTAGGAATAGGTGATGATCCACCACCACAAAGCACTTTTTCAGATATATTACAACATCCTGTTAAGCCAGGAACTTTCAACCTAAATTGGACTGATGGCATACCTAATCAAGCAGTTGATGATGGTTTCGGAAATATAAATGACATAGTATCTGGTGATTTAATTGGTACAGTAAATTATGCTACTGGTGATCTTGCATTACAATTTAGAAATCTTCCAGCATTTAATCACACTCCTGATGATGGTACTTCTATCAACTCGAATTATACTCTCCACGGCGCAGCGCCAATAAGTGTAAATATTGGTCAAGGGTACAGGCCTGGTGATACTTTTTCAAAAACTCTTACAGAAACACCAATATTGGCTGGAGCCACAGAACTCCAATGGCAATATTCCGGACATGAAAGAAAAGCAACTGATAAATTTAGTAATTCTTTGTTATACGATACAGTCACTGATATCGTAGTAGGTAATATAAATTATAATACCGGAAAAGTTAATCTAGATTTTGGTGTAGGCACGCCTACTACGCCTGATGCCGGAACACCTATAAATATTAATTATACTTCTGCAAAGCCAGCAAAAGACGAAACATATGGTACTTATACTTTTCTCATCGACATTGATGGAAAACAAGTTGCGGTGGACCTTGATGCAGAAAAAAATGGTGGCGATACAATGGAAGAAGTTATCAGGAAATTTAATGAAGCTTTTTCTATAAACGAATTAGATGTTCGTGCTTCATTAGATACAAATCCATCTGAAACAGAAGGCAGTTCCCCAGCAATTGTATTTACATCCAAAAACTATGGATCAG
>DAOVTB010000025.1 GCA_030633305.1 Candidatus Muiribacteriota bacterium | reverse complement strand
CTTTCGGCTCCCTGCTCCTGTAAGCTTTATGCCTTCTGAACACTCTGCGTTGCCGCTTTGTGTTTTTTCGGCTGGCTGACTAGGTGTTATCCTTGACAGCTGCACAGTATCTCATATTCAAATCAATTTGTAAAACTTGATTTAATATGTTTTTTAATACTTTTGTGACATTCTCAGACGAATATCACCTCACAGTTAATTCTTTCTTTATTTTTTGTCTTTTTTCTGGTTTTTAATAGTTTTTTCTGACTTTTTAAACTTTTTAGGATGAGGTGTTTTAATTATAATAAAACTGGCATCTCCCTTATATTTGTTTTCAATACTCATAGGTGTCCCTTCAACTATAGGAATAAAATCATGCTCTTCAATTATAAATTCTCTTCCTGCAAGTGTAATTATAAGCTTTCCAGTTAGAACAACAATATGAACATTAGAATTCGCATAATGCTGTGGTACTTTCTGACCTTGTTTCAACGCTACCTGCATCATAAGCAGATAATCTTCATCTACAAGTTTACATTTTCCCATGCCAGCATCACTGAATTTAGCAGTTTTCAGAAGATTTTGAAACATATTGACACCCGGTTTCTTAACCGCTCGTTCACCAGTAGCACACATACATGTATTCTCTGCCGATAGAACCGTAACTGCAAACAAACAACAAACCAAAACAACTAAAATTTTTTTCATCTTTTCTCCTCCTGAAATAATACCTGAACATTTCATTCAGGTTAAACTTCTTCTATTTTTTGAAACTTCTTACTAATCTAAAACCTACTGTGCATGAACCATGAATCGGGGAAATGCTATTCCTGTTGGAAGTAGTCGCATGTTCTACCCCATAATCCCAACCACCTCCTCGAATTACGCGATTCAGGCCATTAAAGGAACCCTGAGGATTTTTTTTCACCTTTGCCTTGTAGTACGCAGGAAAATACCAGTCCCAACACATTTCCCAGACGTTTCCAGTCATATCATAGAGCCCAAGCGAATTAGGTTTAAAAGAACCAACCTTTGCGGTAAATTCTATTCCATCATTCAAATCTTTTTCTGTAACAGTCAATCCTGAACTGGAATCTGCAATATTTCCATATTGAGGAATCAAGGATCGATCATTACATTCAGACCATTTAACATCTTTTCCTCTTGCCCTTGCAGCAAATTCCCATTCTGATTCTGTTGGAAGTCTGTATCCATCAGATTTCCTGTTTACAACAACAGTCCACTTTTTTGTATCAAATCCTCCTATATTATTTTTATCTCTTTTTTTTCTGTCTATCTTGTAATATTCAACTAAACCTTCCTGCCGACTAAGCCAGTTACAATATTCCAATGCATCATACCAGTTAATACATACTACTGGTCTTTTTCCGCTCTGTTTAAAACCTGTATTTAACCATGAATAACCTGTAGCTAAGTCAATCTGCCCTTTAACAAATCCCCATGTAACTCCTACTTTTTCAATTTCCGTTACATAATCCTGATCTTTAACAAAAAATTTGAACTCAGCAACAGTGACTTCGTATTTACCCATATAGTAATCTCGAACAACAACTTCATGAGCAGGTTTCTCATCTTTATTCTCAGACTTATCGGATCCCATCATAAAGCTTCCGCCCTTTACAAAGATCATTTCGGGCTTTATAAATTCTGATTTAATTTTAACAATAGAATTTACCGACTTTGGAGTTTTAACCAATGATTCCTGTCCTTTTAAGTGATTATAAATGTTATAGCCTATGATAATAAGGACTAAAACAATAATTCCAAAAATTATCAAATTTGATGAGCCTTCTTTTTTATCAGACTCTTTGTTATTATCATAGAAATCAATCACAGGTGTTCTTTCAGGCATATTCTTCTCTATAGTCAATCCATTATTGTAAACCAGTTCAGCTAGATAATCACATATATAATCAAGCCGGCGATCCTCTATATCCCCACTTTTCAACTGTTCTAATAAACGCTGGATTTCTTCAAGTACAGGATCAGTTATCACAGTCAACTTATAATTGATCGAATCCTGAATATAACCAAACATAGTGTAAGATATCAAATTTTCAACATTATTTCTTACATCAGAATCATTGAAAAAAGCTTCTGGAATAAGATTGCGTACTCCCATTTCACCAGTATCAGTAAAAAAAATATCTTCGTATCTCAGATTTTCAATTCCAAGATTCTCGCCTTCCAGATCTCTCAGAAAGTTAACGATATCAATCAAACGAAACAGGAAATCTTCAACACTGCTCTTTTTCTCATTAACTAAATCAGAAAGTGATTTCCCATCAACCTTTTTTCTGATCGAATAAATATTATTATTCTCAATATCAGATACTTCAATAATTTCAGGGATTCCCAGAATTTCAAATGCCTGTAATCTTTTTTCGAAATCGATAAACTCATTCTTCAAGTAATAATATTCAGGTTTTAATGATTTTTGTTCAAAAAAAACGTTATTTTTTTCAACAAGATTAAAACAGAAAAACTTGTTTTCAGAAATACATCGTACTAGACTAAAAGTTTTCATATTCTATCGTGCATTAATTTCCTTTTTCAATTTTATACTCTTTTCAAGCGACGCTTCAACCCATTTACTATTTCTAAAATAACAGTCATACAGACGTTTCAAATATATCTTCATAACAGTTAGTCCAGCGCCCAAAACTCCTATTATTATAAAAGGTATCATCCATACATACCAGGAACTTAATCCTAAAATATAATTCCCAATTCCTATTATAATAAAAAAAATTAAGAAGAATACAATTACATAATCTGAAAGCTTAACATCATAAAGACTTTCAATAAACTTTCTGTCTTCCTCTTCCCAAACTGTATTGTACTGTTCTAAGCTATCAAGATATCTCTTCAGATGAAGTATTTCTCCAGATTTCATTGGACTCTTATCAATGTTTCCCAGAATTGTTCTCAATTTGCCTTTTGTAATCTGATTTACACTACTTTTTATCATAATAGCAGCTTTTAAATATCTATTAAAATCCCCAATAAAACATCCTTTTTTTATCTTGAATCCACCTTCTGCCAGATTACTCTCAAATATTTTACCTTTTGGAATAAGAAGATTTTCAGATTTTAAAAACTGTAGTTTTTCATTTGCCAGAATATATTTAGGCACATCCTTACCTTCAAAATCCACAACAGCAACTTCTGGAATAAAATAATCCATTTTCATATTATTATATTCAATTCTTTCTATAAGTTGACCAGTATTTCGCATATCTTTTAACTGTCGCGCTCCAAAAATATACATAACATATTGAGAAGAATTAATAGATTCTATTATTTTTTCAGGAATTATATACTGTTTTTTTATTTCTTCAAATTCAGTCTCTGTAAAAAGTAAATCCTCATCAAACAATTCATGAATCCTTCTTGATGATTTTACATAATTATCAATATCTTCATCAAAAATTCCCTTTATCACATCCTGAGGAACAATAAAGTCTGTTTTCAAACGTTCAAAGAGATCTTTTCTTATAAGGTTTTTGGATTTTTGTAATTCACGAAGTTTTTTTACAAATTCATTTTTTTTCTGTATTACCCCGGCAGTTATACTGTCCTGTATTGTAACAGGAAGAATGAATTTATTTCCCAAAATGGCGATCTCATGATCCGTAATAATACCCATATCCCATTCTACAGATCTTATATGATTAGCAAACTGATTATAATCATTTAGATCTTTTTCCTGGATTTCTCTGATTTCCATATTATTCAACAAATCATTTTTTTTTAGAAATTTTATTTGTTCTCTTGATATCAGCATAAATTCATCTTCAAGCTTTCTAAGATTCTGGACAGCTTTATGATAAGTTTCAAGATCTCCACTATTTATTTCCGTTCTTATACTCTCTGGAATAATATTCTTAATATCAAGTTCGTTAAATATACGTTTATCAATAAATATCCTTTTCTTAACAAATTCTTTAAATACTTCAGCTATTTCCATGTATTTCTGAATATCATCAGTATTCAAAGTATCAATCAAAGCATCTGGAATTATCATTTCATTCTTTATTTCTTCAATTTTCTTAATAGAAATAAAAAGATTTTTCCTTTTTAATTCATTGACAACACTTACCACTTCAAGATATTTATCCTTATCAGATGTATTATCAAGATTTTGAAATCCTTCAGGAACTACATATTCTGAAATAATTTTTTCATAAAAATCCTTTTTAATTATTGAATCCATATGTTCATAGATGAATTCAAGTTTTTCACTAGTAAACCCACTATCCTGAAACGGCAGTAAATAATCCTGGATTGAATACAGAATACTCAAAAAAGAATGCCCTTTTTTAAGAGAGAAATTGTAATTATTCATATCAGAAGACATCTTCCCGATAATTTCAAAAAGACTGCTTAAAATATCATCTTTCTTTCCTGTCAATTCCAGATAATGGTCAAAATAGAATATCAATTTATTATTCAAAAGATGAGTGATTATTTTTTCCTCTTCCCTGGTATTTTCCTCATTCAGAATTCGTCCAGAATAGAGACATAGATTTGGTATATTTATAAGCTTTCCATTAAAAACAAAAGGCGCTTCCTTCATAAAAGTATACAGATATTTTAACATCTTAAGATCAGGATCTATTCCAGAAGTCTTTCTAATTTTTTCAAGTGCAATTACACGGTCAAAATCTTCATTTTCTTCAAGCCACTTATCAATATAGCCTTTATGTAGATGTACACATCCATCTTCCCAGCAAATCTCATCTTTGAAAAATGATTCAAAAAGAGCTTCCAGAGAATAATATTTTTTTTCATGAAACTTGTATGGTTTATTATATCTTCTTCTTTTTTCCTTGAATTCTTCATAATAAACCGGTATATCTTTTTCACCGTTAATCCATCTGGAGATATGTTCAAAAGACCACCTGTATTCAGGGTCACGCGTTAAAAGACCTTTGATAAGCGGAATAAATTTTTCTGGAAGGTCATTTGGAATTTCTACACCTTTGGTTGATAGTGTATACATTATTACTTTCATATCAAACATTGAAAAAGGATGCGAACCATGTAGCAGTTCCAACACTATCATGCCTAAAGCCCAGTAATCAGCTTCTTTGCCAACAACTCCTGATATTGACTCTGGCGACCAGTAATTAGGAGTTCCTTCAATACCCGTCATCTTTCTGGATAAATCTGCATCCAGAACCGAGGATATACCAAAATCAGTAATCACAAGGTTGAGAGGTTTCAGTGAACGGATAAGGATATTGGAGGGTTTTAAATCTCGATGAATAATATTATTCTTATGGAGAACATTAAGTGCATTATTGATTTCAGTAATTATACTCAATACTGCAGGCGGTTCAGAAAAAGCCTTCTTATGTTCGTTAAAAGTTCCATGCGGAAGATACTCAAGAATTTCATACCATCGTTTATGCTCTGAATCAAATCCTGATTCAAATATTTTTACCAGATTTTTTGAATTTTTTTTACTGATTTCAAAGGTTTTTTTCAGGACTTCTTCTTTAATTGAAATCCCATATCTATATAATTTTAAAATAAATTCCTTATCAAATTTACTAATGACAAAAATATCAGCTTCACCGCCAGACTGTGTAAGTTGATTTACAATGGAATAATCCCGAAAATTCTGGATTAATCTATGACTAGTATCCTCATTCTCAGATTTTTTTTCAAGAATAGTCCTATCAGATTCCAAAAGTGTTTTATCATCAAGTAAATTTTGATTTTCTTCAATCATTTTTCTACCAGATAAATTCGTAATTCCATGGAAAGAGAAAGATTCAGTTTATCCTGATTAGAAACTTTTTTCTTCTCGCCAGGATTAAGTTTAAGATCATTCAGGTAGGTTTCGTTTGTAGAATTAAGATCCTGAACAAACCAGGCACCTTCTTCAAAAACAAATTTCACATGATTTCTCGAAACTGTTTTTACATCTTTAAAAAATTCCTGCCCAATTGATTTTCTTCCAACTACATCTCCATTTCTCACAAGAAATTTTTTCTTATCTTTCATAAGAAGGACAATAAAATGTTTCTTTCCTGTGGAGGAGGATGCTTCATTTTCGTTTTCCCTGAGCAATTCTGGTTCTCTTTTTTTTTCTTCGATTATTTTATCTGCATCAACAGGTATAATACCTGAAATATCGCCCATACATTTTTTGCACATCATCTCATTAGATTCATTACTGGTCCTGCATGTTGGACAGATTTTAACAAATGCCATTCTTTAACACCTCAGTATCTTTCTGGTCAGGAATTCCTACGACAAAGATCTTTTTTTCATTTTTTACTATTTGAAGGGATCTTTTTTTTACTATTGTTTTCTTATATTCCATGTATTTTTTCTTCAGGTCCCCATTTTGTGTCAATATATGCATTTTCTGATTATCTGAACCTTTCCAGATGTATTGACTATTCAATCCTTCAATAAATCTGCCTGTGACAAGAGCAGATATGTTACCCATTATTTCAGGAAATGTTTTCCTTAAATGAGAATAACTGTAACCACTATATACCATGATATCATATATTCCATTCTTCTTTAGTCGAATAATCAATTCCTTAAGCGCCAAAGCCTGTATAAAAGGCTCCCCCCCAGATATTGTAATTCCATCACGGATCTTATTCATTTTTTTAAGCACTACAAATACCAACTCGTCAAGATCCCAGAATTTTCCTTTTGACATATCCCATGAATACTCAGCGATACAACCCTTACAACGGAAGTTACAACCCTGAGTCCAGATTCCAGCACGTCTCCCTATTCCAAGTGAATATATCGGGTAATGTACCAATCCTAAACTGATGGAGTCTGCAAAATTATTTCCCACGATTGATCCTTTTCGATTACATCTACAATTGTATATTTTTCATCTGGTTTTGATTCATTTAAAAACAAAGCTCTGGAAAGAGGGTTGATTAAAATATTTTCAAGTCTGTTTCCTACTTCCCTTCCACCCATACTGAGATTATCACAACAGGCTGTTTTAAAAATTTCAAGAGATTCACTGTTTATTGATATTTCTACTTTAAAGTCATTCTTGAGTTTTTCAAATACCATTCCTATCATCTTTTCGAATATCTTAAACGCTGTCTCCAGCCTGATAAAATCAAAGACTACAATATTATCTCCAATCCTGTTAAGAATTTCCGGCCTGCCTATCTGATACTTAAAAAAGTCTTCAACTGCAGTTTTTATGACTTCTACAATCATGCTTAATGGCATATTCTGATTTACTTTTTGACGTTTTTCGCCATCAGAAGTCATCTCATAAATTCCAAGATTACTTGTAAAAATAATCAGGCTTTCAGAAAAATATACTGTTTCTCCCCTACCTGAAGTCAATCTTCCATCATCAAGTATCTGAAGGAACATATCCAGAATTCTCGGATGTGCTTTTTCAATTTCATCAAACAGAATTACCGAAAATGGATTTTGTTTAACTGCATTTGTCAATTCCCCACCCATATCATATCCAACATATCCAGGCGGTGCACCAATAAGTCTCTGGTCAGAATGTTCCCTTGAAAACTCACTCATATCAAATCTGATATAGCTTGTTTCTGTTCCAAACACCAATTCAGTAACAGTCTTGGCAAGTTCAGTTTTTCCTACACCAGTTGGTCCTGCAAAAAACAAAACTCCTTTAGGCCGTTGTGAATATTTTGAATATTGAGCGCCAGAAAGATTGTAAACAGCTCGTTTTATTATATCTGAAACTTTCTTTACTGCATGAGACTGCCCTTTTACTCTTCGCGTCAAAATTGATTCTGCATTTGAAATTCTTTCCAGATCCAGTTTAGACCATGGATTTTCAATTATTCCAAGTTTATATCTGCGAATAGCTTCTCCAATTTTTGTAAATGGTAACTTTTCCCTTTTAGCCAAACTGACAATCGATACAATCTCGGTAGCAAGTAGCCCACTAGTCTGATCGATAAAAAGATTCAGAATATCCTTTCTTTTTTCGCTGCATTCTGAATCGTATTTTTCCAGATATTTACACAGGCTTCCAATTACCTGTCTTCTTATATCATAGTCAGGTTTTGGAATAGACAAACTTTTTATTTTTGGATTTTCAAGTGTATACCAATCTGGAATATCATTCTCTTTATCAAGTGTCCAGATAAGAAGGTTGAATCTTGAAAATTCAGCATCCCCTATCATTCGAGGACTTGCACTATGAGACAATCTGAACATTTCATAATAAAACTCGCCAAGATCATTCCCTGCAATATCAGAAAAACGTGATGCAAAATTAAGCACTATACCAGCATATTGATCATTGTTATTTATCAGATGTTTGATTATCTTTATACTCTTTATCAACGTGCATTTATAATATTCTCCCGGAGTTGATGGGATTGAGACACCAGTTATCTTCTTTACCACTTCAGGATCTCCATTAATGATATAAAAACCACTCAACGGTTCATATCCCAACAGGACTTTATACCCTATTTTTCCAAGTAAAACTTTTAGATAATCCCCTATTTTAAGTGTTGTAATACAGTTATTGAATTCAATAGGATACACATCATATATATTTCCCCATAACACAAACTGCTGTTTAACTGATAAAAATCTGTTGATCTCTTTTGCCCATTTTGGCAGAAAATCCGATTCCATTTCTCCTCCTATTAATAAATATTAATATTTAATGTTTATTATAGCAGGAATTAGAAGACAAAGGAAAATAAATGAAAAGAAGACATCCCGCAGAGATCGCAAAGAACGCAGAGAAAAGGAAAATCACAAAAACTAGATATTATAACGAAACACAGTATCCAATGACTCACGTTTTTTATCAGGAACCTTCTCATCCTGAGGATACCCCATACTGATTAAAAGATCTATTCTGGTTGATTTTGGTAAGTTTAAAACTCGTTTAACCGCTTTTCCATTAAACCACCCCAGCATACATGTACCAAGATTATCTTCAGAGGCCTGAATACACAGGTGTTCTACTGCAATACCAACATCGATCAGATTAAAGCTTGTTCTCTGTACCAAACCACCAAGAGTTGCATGAGTTCCAGAGCCTTTCGTGATTACAACAATTATAACCGGCGCATCTTTAGCAAAAGTATTCATCTTGTAAATACCTGAAAAAGCAGCCTTTGTAAGCTTATCTTTTAATTTCTTAAAATCAATAACAATAAATTCCCAAGGCTGGGAATTACATGCAGATGGAGCAAGTCTTGCCGCTTCAATGCATCTTTCTATATATACTCTGGGAACAGACTTTTTAGAATATTTTCTAAGGCTGTATCTCTTTTTTATCAGGTCTATAAAACTCATTTATTATTTTTCCTCTTAGCTTTTATACTACACAATTAATAAATTTTATCACATTTGCTAGTCGGTATTCGATATTTATCTAACAGGGTCAGGGCACATTTCATTCAGCTCGAACATCGAGCTAAACAAAAGTCCTTCTGACCCTAGCTGGTATTAACTTTTTTCTTAATTATGCCCTAATTCCACAGTGATTTCTTTAAATCCTGTTCCTCTTAATACTTTCAGAACAAGCTTATCACCGGGTTTTTTACTGGAAATCATTGTTATCAGATCACTTTGTGATTCAATTTTTTTCCCGGAAGCCTCTACAACAATATCTCCCCCAAGTCCAACCTGCATATTCCCGACTCTAACAAATCTCTGAGCACCAATAAGACCAGCTTTGCTTGCAGGAGTTGACTCAATAACTTCAAAAATAATCGCACCTTTTTCAATTGGCAATCCAAGATATTTTGCAAATTCCGGGGTAAGTGTCTGAACATGTACACCTAGAAATGCTCTTCTGACTTTTCCGAAAGAAACTAAATCAGGAACAATAGTTTTAATCCTATTTATTGGAATTGTAAAACCAATTCCAACACTACCACCTGATGGGGAAAATATGGCAGTATTTATTCCAATTACTCTTCCAGATGAGTCAAGAAGTGGGCCGCCGCTGTTTCCCGGATTAATTGCAGCATCTGTCTGAATAATACCTTCCATGATAATATTACCAACAGATTTTAAAGATCTGTTCAATGAACTTATTACTCCTGTGGTCAAAGTACCATCAAGTCCAAAAGGATTACCGATTGCGAGAACTTTTTGACCTATCAGGAGATTAGAAGAATCACCCAATTCAAGGGCATTAAGTTTTTCAGGTATTTTTATAAGTTGTAATACCGCTATATCATATGCTGCATCTGCACCCAGAAGACGAGCTTCACTTTTTTTACCATTCTTCAAAGTAACTTCCAGATATTTTGCATCCCTGACTACATGATAATTAGTAAGGACTATCCCTCTTACAGCATCAATTATAAATCCCGAGCCACTCCCTGAATGAGGAACAACATTATAATAATAATCCATGGCCAGCGCAGTACTCGTAATATTAACTACACCTGGAACTGAATTTTTGTAAATATCTATGCTATTTTTTTCATCATTTGTAACCGTTACTGTGCGAGTCTTTACTTCAGGAATCTGATAATCAACTGTTTTTTTCTTTTCTCCCAAGTGGATAACATAGTCAAAGACAAAGAAAATCAGGATGAAAAGAACTATAAAATTCATAAATTTCAGAAATGTTCCTCTACTTTTATTATCAAACATTATTTACCTCATACAAGTAATTTTAATATTCTATTCAAATATTAAGCCAATTCTATATTTATCCAGTATTGACCTCTATACAAGGGAAAACAGTTTTTATAAAAAAATTGTACTATCTGACAAGTGGAATTCTTCCACATCTGTTGAGAAAAAAGAAGAAAGATTTTACCAATGATAATTCGGAGTGCACAAAGAAAATAAAATCACAATAATTACAATTATAACGAATACAACTGTGAATCCCTTAATAAATTTCTTCAAATTCAATCCAATGAATGTTCCAAGAAAATTCCAGATAAAAAAAAGTACAACCACTAAAAATAAGAACAAAATAGTCATCATTTTCCTATTTTTACGGTGAGATTGCATTTTTCCATTAACATCACTGGCCTTCCCATGTTCTACACATGTCACATAAGGAATCAGATCTTTTTCTACTTTTTCCAAAAAGACTTGATATTCAGTATTTCTGTTTTCAGGACAATTGGTATTTTTTGGAATATATTTCATTTTCACAAGAGGATACGCATTAATCCTTTCACCATTCCCTGCAATAAATGACCCACCCACATCAGATCTAAAGTCCATATCATACATTGCAAGTCCATTTTCAACCAATTTCATATTAGCCTTGCATGCTTTTGCACGTGAATTATAATTTGTAGGTCCCAGTTCAAGTTGACTTGAAGTATATATCAATAATAATACTATGTATGATATACCCACGCCAAACCAGAATAGAAAATCTAAGACTCGCAATATAAATGATTTATTAGTCATATTTTACTCCTAATACAAAACAATATAGCAAAATTTTAAATAAAAGCACAAAGAAAAGTAATTTGTTAAAATGTCAATTGTCAAAACACAGCCCTCAAATAGACCTACAAAAAATAATTTATGATTAACGATATAACCATTTTACTCTGGAATGAACGATTTCTGAAAATTGATGGATAATCACTCCACGATGCCAAGAAAGTAGACCTGAACCCATTTTTGCGTGTGAGATTATCTTTCTTTAAGAAATACAGCATGTTATTATATTTTTCAAGTTAATTTATACTCAGGTGGTCTTCTTGAAATATTTCATTTCAGATGATAGACTGCAAAAAACATTAAGGTTATCGATATTGGAAAAAAAAATTCTCTTCACATTATGGTTTATTATATCTATTGTTTTTTTTTCTTCAATGTTTTATTGCACAAATTATTCTTTTACTCCTCCAATCGATGACAGCTACATATATCTTCAATACGCCGAGAATCTTTCAAAAGGATATTTCTTCAGGTATAACATTGAGGACGGGTTTTCTTCAGGCACTACCAGTTTCCTTTATCCTTTTCTGATTGTACCGGCTTTCTGGATTGGTTTAAGCGGAGAAATCCTGGTTGTTTATGCATTTATATTAAACAGCCTTTTACTTCTTTACTCATCAGTTATCTTTTATAAACTACTTTTATCCGTTTCAAATTGCAAGATTTCAGCTTTTTTTGGAACAATATGGTTTCTTATTTGTGGACCTTTGTTATGGGGATTTTTTACTGGAATGGAGACGGGTCTATTCTCAATGTTGATAATACAAGTTCTCTATCACATTCATAAATTAACAAGTTCTGATAAGCTAATCCGAAATGATCTTTATTTATATGCTTTTACTGCATCATTACTCGCTGTTTGCCGTCCCGAAGGAATAGCTTTTACTTTTTTTTCAACTATACTACTTATATTTACCTTTAGAAAAAAAAGTGAACCTCCGTTGTTTTCTCTAAATAATTTGATTCTTTGCATACCAGTTTTTGCGACAATATTGTTTTTCCTGACAATTTTTTATTTTGGAGGAACTTTTTCCATTAATACCCAGATTGCCAAATCCTACTTTTATTCAGAGGATATGACAAAACCATGGATCCTTATGGATAATGCTTTAAAAGGAATAATGACATTTTACGATATCATCAAGGGGCTTTTCTTTCTATCTAACGGAAAATGGTGGTCCACATTTTTCCCTCCTCTCACCGGGATACTTTTTATTGTCGGACTGCTTTACGGAATCTATATTGAATTCTTGAATAGAAAACCAGGTGTATTTCTAATAAGTGGGACCTGGTTTATTTTATGTATGATAATCAGTACATTTACAGCTACTAAAATGTTATATTTCAACAGGTATCAGATACCACTGTTTTCAATATTTATCCTATGTGTTTTTTATTTGATCTCAAGGCTTTCCACTCTGGTCAAAAAACCTTCATTGTTCATTAAAGTATGTGGTATATCACTACTTTTATTGTCAGTCCCGTCAACCATATTTTTTACAATATTCTATGGATACAATTGTAAAGATATCCGATTCCTTCAGGTGGAAATGAGCAGGTACATACAAAAGAACCTGCCTAAAGATTCAAAAATAGCCATTAATGATGCTGGAGCATTGAGATATATTGGACAGAGGTACACCTACGATATTATTGGACTCACCTCAAACTCACTTGCCCTTGCAAGGCGGAACGGAGGGGTCGCATCTATTCTCGAATATTTTGAAAATATCCCCGAAGATAAGAGACCTGATTACTTCGCTATTTATCCAGAATGGTTTGACATTGAAAAAGCTGGACTGGTTGAGAAAGTTGTTAAAAAACAATATTTGCGCACTAACTACTCAGTTAACTCAAAAGGTAAAATTTTATACAAAATGAACTGGTCCAAGGCAGGTTCAGGGTCAAGACCATCTGGAAAACTCTTTGAAAAACTTGGATATAAAGAAAAAAATGTTCAGATTGAAGATACTGTTGATATAGCTGATGTTTATTCAGAAAAAAAGCATTCCTTTAAATACCGCATGCGAGAAATGGGAGATTATTCCAGAAATATAGCAGAAACACTCCCTTTATTTGGAAAAAAAATCTTCGATGGAGGACGAAGTTTTAATAATTTTCAGGAATTCAACATGAAAACAGTACCTGGAAAGGATTACTGGTTCATAGCTAGAATGACTGGTCATGGAATTAACGAATTAGTCATTACCATCGATAATAAACCCGCCGGAAAAATAAAAATTACACTGTTTCAAGACAAATTCAAAGATATCGCAATTCCAATCAGTAAAGATTGTATTCACAATTTTAATTCAGAATTCACCGTTCTGTACTCGTCTGATAATGATTCTTATAAGGAGTTGACCAGCTTTCATTACTGGCTTGTCAAAATGAACTAACCAACTTCTTTGGTTTCGTTTATCGACATACAGATACCCAAAACAAGATATTAATCGTGATTACTTTTTTTACTGGTATTGTATGATTTGGTTTTAGAACTTATTGGCAAGTATAACAGCACGAATGATAATACGTTGGCAGGTTTTGACTATAGTTTAACAATTCAAGCTTCGCGGGCTAAAAGCTCATACAGGTTGTTTGGTTTTGGAAAATACATGACTAACAATTCTTTCAATAATGAAATCTGGCTTCAAACCTTCGGCTTCAGCTTCAAAAGACAGCATTATGCGATGTCTAAGGGTCTGTTTTGCAAATCTCACAATATCTTCACGCGCAACAGATGGACGTCCTTCAACTGCCGCCTGTACTTTCCCTGCCATTATCATGGCCTGAAGCGCACGGGGGGAAGCGCCCATTGCAATATATTTTTTAGAATCACTTGTTGCATATATCGAATCTGGATGTGTACCAAGAAGGATTTTACTCGCAAATTCTATAACATGTCTTGCCACGGGAATATCCTTAAGTTTTGACATGATTGGAGCCAATGAATCACCTACTAGTTGAGGCTGAACTTTATGGAGTTCGGCCTTAATCGTTCGATCAATGATTGTTATCAAGTCCGCTAATTCCGGATAATCAACTATGAGTTTAAAGAAAAATCTGTCATTCTGAGCTTCAGGAAGAGGATAAGTTCCTTCCTGTTCGATAGGGTTTTGAGTTGCAATAACAAGAAATGGAGCCGGAAGTTTCATTGTATGTCCACCAGCTGTAATCTGCCTCTCCTGCATAGCCTCAAGAAGTGCAGACTGAGTTTTTGGAGTAGCACGATTTATTTCATCAGCCAGGATGATATTACCGAAAATAGGGCCTTTTTTAAATTCAAAGTATCTTTTCCCCTTATCATCCATCATAACCATAACAGTACCAATGATATCAGCAGGCATAAGATCAGGGGTAAACTGAATTCGAGAGAATTTAACGTTCAGGGATTGAGCAATAGTATTAACCAGTAATGTTTTTCCTAATCCCGGAACACCTTCAAGTAAAATATGACCACCAGAAAAGAATGCAATCACTACATCATAGATAATTTCTTTATTCCCTACGATTACTTTTTCAATCTCATTTTTGATATTTGCAAATATCTTTTGAAAGATTTCCATTTCATTTTTCTGATCCATAATTTTATCCTGTTTACTTATTTAAAGGGGTCGACACAAAGGTCGACCCCTACTATATCAATCTTTTTATTCTTTTTCTAGTCCAGCTTGTCTACGATAGTTCTTATGTCTTACCTTGATAGCTTCACATGCATCTTTATAGAGTCCTTCTGCAACATCAGGGAATAATCTCCTCAATGAAGTATATCGGGATTCTGATTCAAGGTATTCCATTGGATCTTTTTTGATTTCAGGGGCATCAAGTACAAAAGGATTTTTTCCTTCTTTTGCAAGATCAGGATTAAAATGGAACAGTGGCCAGTAACCAGTTTCTACTGCAAGTTTCTCATGTTCCTGAGAATCACCAAGGTTGTAACCGTGGTTTATGCATGGTGAATAAGCAATGATGAGTGATGGCCCATCATATTTTTCTGCTTCAAGAAGACACTTGATAAGCTGATTCTTGTTTGCACCCATGCTAACTGTAGCAACATATACATAACCATATGTAGTCATCATCAAAGCAAGATCCTTCTTCGGTGTTCTTTTTCCTGCAGCAGCAAACTTTGCAATTGATGCAAGCGGCGTTGCCTTTGAAGACTGACCACCAGTGTTTGAATACACTTCTGTATCAACACAAAGTACGTTTACATTTTTATCGCTGGCAAGAACATGATCAAGTCCACCATAACCAATATCATATGCCCAACCATCTCCACCGATGATCCAGACACTCTTTTCAACGAAATAATTTTCAAGTTCTTTTACTCTTCTCAGAACTTTCTTAGAATCTCCACTTGAAGCTTCAAGGGCCGCAGGAAGGAGTTCTTTTATTTTTACAACGTTTTCTTTTGCATCCTGTTCAACTGAATCCCACATATCAAGAGACGTTTTAAGAACAGCAGTCAATTCATCAGTAGTTCCAGCTGCAATGATTTTCTCAACATTGAATCTCAACTGTCTTCTGTTGGAAGCTTCAGCAAGTCTCATTCCAAAACCATATTCAGCATTGTCTTCAAAAAGCGAATTGGCCCATGTTGGTCCATGTCCCTGAGCATCAGTTGTATAAGGAACTGTTGGGAATGTTGCTCCCCAGATTGATGTACAACCAGTTGCATTAGCAATGATCATTCTATCACCGAAAAGCTGAGTTACAAGTTTAACATATGGAGTTTCACCACAACCTGCACAAGCTCCTGAGAATTCAAGCAAAGGCTGTTTAAACTGACTGCCTTTAACTGTTGTTTCTTTACTCATCCCCATAACATTTTCTGGTAAAGAAGTAAAAAATACCTGGTTTTCAACTTCACCAAGTTCTCTTTCTTCAGCAACAGGTTTCATTTCAAGAGCTTTGCCTTTTGGTGCAGGACATATGTTTGCACATGATCCACAACCCTGACAATCTTCAACATAAACCTGAAGTTTATAAGCATATTGATCTTTATCTTTTCCAAGTGCATCAATAGCTTTGAAAGTCGCAGGTTTATTTTTCAAAAGTTCACGATCAATCAATTTTGGTCTGATAGAAGCATGCGGACATACATAAGCACACTGGTTACACTGGATACAATTCTCAGAAATCCAACGCGGAACGATTGGTGAAACACCACGTTTTTCAAGCTGACTTGTTCCAAGTGGAACTCCACCATCAAGAGGCATATGAGAAACAGGTATATCATCACCTTTAAGCTCCATTACTTTTTCTATAACGTTTTTAGTAAAAGCATCTGCATTTTCTGGAACCAATTGAGCCATTTTTGTATAGTTTTCTGGTAATTCTGCTGGAACTTCAATTTTTTGAAGTTGAGCTTTGGTCAAATCAACAGCCTTAAAGTTAACGTCTACTATTTTCTGACCCTTATGACTATAAGTTTTAGTGATTGTATCTTTAATCATCTTAACAGCTTCGTCTGGATCAAGAATTTTTGAAATAAGGAAAAACGCTGTCTGCATGACTGTATTGATCCTGTTTCCAAGGCCAAGTTCGTTAGCAATTTTGAGTGCATCGATGTTATAGAAATTGATTTTTTTCTCAATAACAGCTTTCTGCATATCACGTGTCAAAAATTCAAATGCTTCTTCTTTTGAAACATTGGAGTTCAGAAGGAATGTTCCACCTTCTTTGATACCTTCAAAAAGATCATATCTTCCAACAAAAGCCTGATTATGACATGCAACAAAATCTGCACCATTAGTTACCAAATATTCTGACTGAATCTTCTTTTTACCAAATCTTAGATGGCTTCTTGTGATTCCACCAGATTTTTTAGAATCATATTCGAAATAACCCTGAGCATACATTTCTGTATTTTCACCAATGATCTTGATAGAGTTTTTATTAGCACCAACAGTACCATCAGATCCAAGACCCCAGAATTTACAGCTTATTGTTCCTTCTGGAACAGTGTGAATCTGTTCTTTTACTTCAATAGAAGTATGTGTTACATCATCGTTGATTCCAACTGTAAAACCATGTGTTGCTTTTCCGTCAAGGTGATCATAACAGGCTTTTACCATTGATGGAGTATATTCTTTGGATGAAAGACCATATCTTCCACCAAGGATCATCTTATCTTCATCTTTTAGTGCTGCAACAACATCTAAATAAAGTGGTTCCCCAATTGAACCAGGTTCTTTAGTTCTGTCCATTACAACAATTTTCTTTGTTGTCTTTGGAAGTGCCTTTTTAAAATGTTCTACAGAAAAAGGTCTATAAAGTCTTATTTTAACAAGACCAAGTTTTTCACCTTTTCCATTGAGGTAATTTATTGTTTCTTCAATAGTGTCACATGCAGAACCAATTGCTATCATTACCTTATCAGCATCTGGAGCTCCAAAATAATCAAAAAGATGATACTGTCTACCAGTTTTTGTAGCTACAAGATCCATGTATTCCTGTACTATTTCAGGACATGCGTCATAATATTTATTTACTGTTTCTCTACCCTGGAAATATACATCAGGATTCTGAGCTCCAACTTTTATTTGTGGATGTTCTGGATTCATTCCTCTTTCTCTGAACTGTTCAACATATTTGTAATCAACCATTGATTCCATTGTTTCATAATCCATCACATCAGTTTTCATTACTTCATGTGAATTTCTGAAACCATCAAAGAAACTTACAAAAGGAACCCATGATTTAAGTGTAGCAAGATGTGCAACAACGGATAAATCCATTGTTTCCTGTATTGAAGTAGAAGCAAGCAATGCAAAACCTGTATTTCTTGCAGACATAACATCTGAATGATCACAGAAAATTGAAAGTGACTGACATGCTAAAGAACGTGCAGAAACATGAAAAACAGTCGGAAGCATTTCGCCTGCAATTTTATGCATATTAGGAAGCATAAGCATAAGCCCCTGAGAAGCTGTAAAAGTTGTCGTAAACGCACCTGCTGATAATGCACCATGCACAGCACCTGCAGCTCCGCCTTCAGATTGCATTTCGATTACATCAAGTTTCTGACCGAACATATTAGTTAATCCATTTGCGGCCCAATCATCTGCCATTTCACCCATTCCTGAAGATGGAGTAATTGGAAAAATTGCTGCAACATCACTAAAAGCATATGCCACATGAGTCGCTGCAGTATTACCATCCATCATCTTGTACTTCTTTGCCATTTGTTCTTCCTCCACGTTAGTTTTATAAAAACTTTTTTTGTCAATCTAATTCTGGCAACAAAATTATAGCTCAAAAATCCAGAATTTATACCAGCATAAATTAACGGACACAGTATAATATATCTGACATAGATTATCAACTATTATAAAGGCCAATTTTAAGAAAAAAAAGATCTCGCGCAGATATCGCTGAGAACGCAGAGAAGAGAAAGAAAATTTAGCCACAGATTAACACAGAGGTAACAGAGAATAAGGATAGAAAATAAGAATTTGGAAAATACTATTATAACAGTCATTACCCGACTTGATCGGGTAATCTATTCCAATTGGCAAAGTCAATAAAATGGAACTTTGTATATATAACCCAACATAGTTTAATTCGGGAGGGTCGCAGACCCTCCCCTACAGTATTATTAGATTCATTCATTTTTTTTAAAACTAAAAAAATGTGCTCCCGTACAGATGATAAAAATTGGAAAAAAGAATCTGCGTTCTGAATGAGATGAAGGTTGACATATTCTGTATTTGGGCAAACCGAGGCGCACCTATGTGCGTTGATGATATAAGGTGTCAGGGCAACTTTACATTCAACAAAGCATTCGATTCCAGAAGCGTTGAACAAAAGTTCCATCTGACACCGGTATTAACTATTTTAATTCGCTCATTCAGGACGCAAATTCAGATATTGTCTATATTTTTTATACATTAGATCCAGTTTTTTGTCAGAACCGTTTTTCTTCGAATTGGAATTTAATTTTATATATATAATCCCAAATGACCTTTTCGCATCATATGGCCCTTCTACAATAGGAAATCCCTTATATCCATTTATTTCTGCAAACTTCACAAAGCCTTTTTCAACTTCCCTCTGGAAACCTGTAAGTATCGCAGCCGGAGGTTTCTCATTAAAAAGACCAGGAAGGTCATATTCAGAAATAATATTATATTTTTTTCTTTTTTCAACTGAAAGCAAACCTGCACTCCTGTATGAAAATGGTCCTGACGAGAATTCGGGATATGTTTTGAACCCTGCTTCCAATGCATAAAGCGGCGTAAGCGTTGCAATTGGTAAATCAGAGTCTTTTTCAGAAATCAAAGCTTTTATCGCACATGCTGCAATATTCACCCTTGATGAAGTCCAAAGTTCTGGTTTAACGCAATTAAGAATTTTATTCATGCTACTTTTGAAATTTGGAATAACTAGCAGTAAAACTACTATTAAGGTGACGACATGGACTAATATTCTTTTTTTAACATCTTCACCTGGAAAGAAGTAACAAACAAGTAGAAAAAGAGAAATTATAAATGTTACAAAATATGATTCCCACAACGGAGTTGGCACCATGAACATCAGGATTGAAATGAATGCAAACAATGTAAGTTTTATCCTGTACTTAAATTCGCCCTTCCTGTTTTTCATAAAAAAAGATAACGTCAAATTCATAATCAGAAGAAGAAAAATTACCGCAGTTGAAAAAGAAGTCAATATATCAATTGCATATTTTAATTTACTATCAAAATTCATTGCATTTGAATATCCAGTCTGAACCCGCCATGCTGTATTTATTTTATGAAAGCCAATATTGTTATAATAACTGATATCCAAACCTGCTTGAGACATAAGTACAAACATCGGGATCAATCCCAGAATTATCCCTGAACAAAGTAATGCAGTTTTCTTGAAAGAAATCCTCGACATCCCATGTTCTAAAACCCATGGGATAATAAAGCATACAGGAACAAGGATATATGTCAATTTTGTTCCAATAGAAAGACCTATGAAGAAACCAGCCAGAAAAATCTTTAAATACCTGTTTTTTATCACTGGACTTATCAATACAAAAATTCCAAGAATTGTGAAAAGGAGAGCCAAATCATAATTTCTGCAAAATTGAATAGTATAGAGAAAAATATCATTATTGACAAGTATAAGAACACACATTAACGAAATAAGAGTGTTTTTTGATAACAGGAGAAGCAGATTGTACATAACCAGAATAAATATTGCTATTATCAAAGCTTTAAATAGCCTGGCTGAAGTAAATAAGCTTTTAAAATTAAAACAATTATGAAATATGCTGTAGAAATACGGCATATATGGAGACTGTAAATATGAAAAGTCTTTATAAATGGATTTTTCAGACACTAAACTTGCAGCAGCAAGATACATATGTTCATCATTTATTGTATCCCCAAGCAACACAGTTGCCACGCAAAGCATCATACAATAAATCAGCAATATCAGAACAACTATTCTTAAAAATATTTCTTTGTATTTAAATTTCATTTTGCCTGTTATATCCATTTATTCACAAGTTTTTATCATAAATAATGATGACTTTAAATCATAATCTGTAATTTTCTTTTTTATAATCTTTCCAATCTGTCGTGTATGAGATGAATGTTGGAATATTCTGTATCTGATTAAATCGAGGCGCACCCTTGTGCGTTGAGATTTGAACGGATGCATAATATTTCAAGAGTCGCTCATACACGGCAGATTGGGACAAATAAAAAAACCGGGGAACATATATCCCCCGGTTTTTATTATTTCAAATTATCAGATTAAGAATCTAGGTTCCTTTCTGATTACTGATTGTACCATGTACGCTACATTCAACATACAGTGCAAATCCAACTGCTGAACCTTCTCTGCATACTGAGTAAGCGTTAAAAGCATTCTTTGTTGGGCACTTTGGCAGTCTTTGTACATATCCACCTCTCTGAAGTACCGATGCATAAACAGAAGCTCCTTCTGCTGCTCCTCCTGGACATACAACTGTTGTTACTGAAGCTGCTGCTGAAGAACCTGGTGGTGTATCCATATCATACATTTCAAGCGCATTTTCGAGCATTTTAATGTTTGCGATACACGCTTTCTGTCTGGCTTTTTTTCTAGCACTATTAAAATTTGGAATAGCAATAGCTGCAAGAACACCAATAATAGCAATAACAATCATAAGTTCGATTAGGGTAAAACCCCGGCCTTTTCTGGCTAATTTCATCATCCTACAAACCCTCCTAAATAATATTAAGAGCTGAATAAAAAAAATAAGTTTTCGCTCTTGTATACATTTTACAACTAGAATTGACAATGTGTCAACGTTATTTCAAAAAAAAAGGTCTATTGTTACAAATTATCTGTCAATTTTAATTTTAACTCTTTCAGCTGTTCGGCATCAACATTAGAAGGAGCATCAGTCAAAAGGCATCTGCCCTGAGTGTTTTTCGGGAATGCTATCAGTTCTCTTATATTCCCATTATTAAAAATTCCCATCATTACTCTTTCAATTCCAAATGCTATACCACCATGAGGCGGAGTCCCATATTTCAGTGCATTCAGAAAAAATGAAAATCTTTCTTCAGCTTCTTGCTCAGAAATACCCAAAAGATTAAAAATTTCTTTCTGGATTTTTGAGTCATGAATTCTTATCGAACCGCCTGCAATCTCGTATCCATTTAGAACTAAGTCGTATGCATCAGCCATGGCAGAAAGAGGATTTTTTTTAACATTGTCAATATTGTCAAGTGGCGATGTGAATGGATGATGACTGGATTTCACGCCTTCATCAGCAGTTTTCTCAAAAAGTGGAAAATCAACTACCCACAAAAATTCAAGATTTTCAGCAGTCATTTTATCCAATTCATAAGGTTTTGTCCTTACAATAGAAAATTCTCCTGCAAAATATTCTCTTAGTTTTCCAAGTAAAGGATTTATTTTTTCGTTTTCGCCTGCCAGAAAAATAACAAGTTCGCCATTTTGAAGTTCAAATTTCTCTTCAAGTTTTGAAATTATTTCTTCAGTCAGGAATTTCTTTATAGAGGTTTTAAAATCTCCCTCTAGTTTCTGATAGTAAAACATACCTGGACAACCATAAAATTTTGCTTTTTTTGTAAAATTATCAAAATCCTTACGAGATAATTTTCTATCTGGAATAACTTTAAATCCCTTTACAACTCCACCAGTTTTCAGAACACTGTTTATTACATTAAAATCAATTGTTTCAAATACAGCATTTATTTCCTTGAATTTTAATCCGTACCTGAGGTCAGGTTTATCAGAACCATAGTAATTCATCGCATCATAGTAGGACATCCTTTTAAAAGGTGTCTTTATCTTGATATCAAAAACCTTTTGTGCCATATAAGCAACCATTTCTTCAGCTATCTTCATAATATCTTCAGATTCAACAAATGACATTTCCATGTCCAGCTGAGTAAATTCCGGCTGCCTGTCACTCCTGAGGTCTTCATCCCTAAAACATCTGGCCAGCTGGAAATATTTTTCCATCCCGGCAATCATAAGCATCTGTTTAAAAAGCTGCGGAGATTGTGGCAACGCAAAAAATTCTCCCGGAAACTGTCGACTTGGAAGAAGATAATCTCTTGCACCCTCAGGTGTGCTTTTAGTAATACATGGAGTCTCTATTTCCAAAAATTCTCTATCATCCAGAAAATCACGCATGGCCTTTATTATCTTATGTCTGTAATATATGTTTGAATACATATACGGACGACGAAGATCAAGATATCTATATTTCAACCTTAAAGTTTCATCAACATTTTCAATATCATTTATATCGAATGGATAAGGAATACATTCTGATAATATTTTAAGTTCATCAGCAGTTATTTCTATCTGTCCAGTCTTCATCTTTGAATTTGCCATACCTTCTGCACGACTTCTTACTTTTCCAACAATACGAACCACAAACTCATTTCTAAGTGAGTTTAAATTGTCGAATTTATCAGAATTACCATCAAAAACAACCTGAACAATTCCGCTTCGATCCCTGATATCAACAAAAACAATACTCCCATGTGTCCTGAAGCTATTCACCCATCCGCAAACAGTGACTTCTTTTCCAAGTAAAGTTTCTGTGACCTGAGCACAATCATGAGTCTTATACATAACATTCTCCTAAATAGTTTTATAAAAAATTTCAGTTTACTTCTAAAATCATTAATCGATATTCCATTTATTTTCTTATTTCTTTTTGATAATTATCAATTGTTTCTGTTGCAGTTTTAACAATTATATCAAGTCCTTCAATAAGATTTTCAGCTGAAATATTCAAAGGTGGTGTAAATCTTACCATATTAAATGAGTCATTAATTCTTACCCTGTTTTTTAACAGATTAAAAGCAAATTCATTGCCAACTATAAAATTATCATTAAAGCCCTTGAATTCAAGTGCCCACAACAATCCAATCCCTCTTGCTTCGATCAAATCAGGATATTTATTCTGTAACCCTTCAAATGCTATTTTTAATATATCTTCCTTTTCACGAATACCCAATCTTGAAATATTCTCTTTATAGTAAGATAGTGTTGCTCCTGCCGCACTCCAGCTAATTGGGTTACCTCCAAATGAAGTGGTATTCCATCCGTCTTCACAATATGGCTCCGAACACATTATTTCCTTTTTTCCTGCAACGCAGATCACAGGGAGTCCATTTCCAAGACCTTTTGCAAATACAATAATATCTGGTTCAATATCATAATGTTCAAAAGCGAATTTCTTTCCAGTTCGACCAAGGCCAGTCAAAATTTCATCACAAGCTATTAAAATATCATTTTCTTTACAATATTGAATAGCTCTATCATAATATTTCTTCGGAGGCATTACCACTCCGGCAGCACCCATTATCGGTTCAAACAGAAACGCAGCAGGGAGTTGTGCAGCCTGTGTTTCAATTGCCTGTGTAAACATCCTGAAACATTCTGTATCGCAAGTTTCAGGATTCTTAGAAGCCATACATTTTTTACATTCAGGAGGCGGTACATAAATCGTATTTCCAGGAAGAGGACCATATCCTTTTAAAAGTGAAGGCCCCAGATTTCGACTACCAAGAGTATAACCATGAAAAGCTTTTTGAAATACAATGAAAGCATACCTTTTTTTTGCAGAAATCACTGCTCGACGAAGACTCTCTACACCCTCAGTTCCACTGGTATGGAAAACTACATCAGTAAGATAATCCGGCAAAAAATCAAGGACTTCATCTAGAGATCTCTTTTTATCTTCAGTCATAAAATCCTGCACATTCCAGACTTTTCCCAATGCTTTCTGAGTCTTTTCAAGAATATATCCATTACTATGTCCAAATGGTACTGCCATATTTCCACTTCCGAAATCAAGATACTTTATTCCATCTGAATCAAATAGAAATTCGCCTTCTCCATGACTGAAAACGATACCACTTTTTCGTGCAATTTCACTTATTCCTGGCAATCTGTTAATCTTATTGTCCATTTCTATTCCTGTCTCTGGTATCGGACAGGCACAGGGGCCTGTCCCTACACTTTTTTTATTTCTCTGCGTCCTCAGCGCTCTCTGCGCGAGATCTTTTTTCTTCTTTTATTCAAAAATAATACCAGTTTTAAAACTTTTTCTACTATCCGGGTCAATCTTGCTAAACCATTCAGGAATCTCATTAAAACTGATTTCTTCTGTGATCATCCATGAAAGATCCATTGTATGAATCAACTCAGTGACCATTGGAACAAGATTCCTTATCCTGTCCATATCTGTATCAATTCCTCTAATAGTGATGTTTCGTTTACTGATAGTAGAAAAAGGAACCAAAACAGATTTAGTCGAATGTCCAAAAACAACATATGTTCCACCATTTCTGATACTATTAAATATTTTCAGATAGTTTTCAACTGGAGTATCATGAAAATTATTCCCAAAACAGTCTATAAATAACCCGACATCTTCTATTTCATCATAACCAACAATTGTAAAGCCTCTCTTTTTAAGTATTTCCTGTCGTTTTTTATTAATTTCCAACAAAAAAACATCCTTTTCAGGATATAATCGATTCAGAAGCAAATTCAGGATTATTCCAATAGGGCCACCACCAGCAATGAATACCTTTTCATGCTTATCAAGCTCTAAACCATCCAACATTCTTATCACTGCAAAAAGTGGTTCTGCAAATACTCCCTGTCGCAAAGGAAGTTCTGACGAAAGCCTTGTAACAGCAATTTCATCTGGAAAGATCATCTGTACTTCTGAAAATGCTCCCTCATGGTAATAATATGCAAGACGCTGTCCTTTTTTATACTCTTTCCAATCTTCCATAACTTCAACAACACATTCATGTCCAATATCACCAACCGATTCAGATAATCCTTTATAATAATTCCAATCGGCCCAGAAACAAATAGACGCATAAAGTGTTTTAACAAGCAATCCTTCTTTTTGAGAAATCGATTTTGAAATAATTTCTAATTCAGATGTATTTGTTCGATTTATTTTCTTATACAATTTGATCCTGCCAGAAAATTTTAAATTTCACGAGTACAAATTTGGAGTTCTAAAGCGTACTGTTTAAAGGATAATACCATATCCCAATTGATTATGCCAATTCCCCGAGCATTTCATAAATAATTATAGTATAATCCATATCTACAGAAGAATTCGATTGGAAAAAACATAGAATGACGGAAAAAAGTAATACTACCAGAAAAATATTAGCACTGTTTCTGGCATTCTTTATTGTTCTGCTAGTAATAAAATTTATGCTCATACATTCTGAGACACTGAGCCTTGATCCCGGTAGCAGAACAAATGAAACAATGTATAAATGGCAACATAGCCTTGTCTTAAAAAGTTTATTTATCTTTACATTCTTTATAACGCTATTACTTTGTGGGGTTGAATTATTCAAACAAAAAATTATCTCTGGAAAAGACTATATTCAGATCCTATTTTTTTCAAGCATCACATTCTTAATTGCTTTTATTAATTTTAATTATAAATCAATGAATTACATTCAAATGTTTTCTCTTGGCAACATTGATTTAGATCAGCTAACATCAGTATGGATACATTATCTTTTTTTTGATAAACCTTTTTTAGGGTACTATGCGATCACTTCTATAATACTACTCATAATACTTTTCTTAAATGGAAAAAAACACGTTTATGGATTAATAAACATTCCCATCATTCTTACATATCTTCTGGTTAATTATGATTATGTACTCATAGGATGCAGGTATTTTTTAATACCTTTGGTTTCGCTTGGAACTCTATCCGTTGTTGGTTTCTATATTACAGGAAAACAAAGACTTCCGGTTTTTCTCCAGCTTTATCCTGTAATTCTAGTATTAATTACTGCAAGTATCTTTAAACAGGAGTATATTACAAATACTCTTTATTCTCTCAACGTCCTGACAATAAGCTACATGATCTATTTAGTTATTGTCTTTGTAAATCATTTTTTATGGCAAAAATCTAAAATGAATATTATCATCAGCCATCTTCTTCCATTCTGGTTTTTAGCATCAGTCTTTTTCGGTATGAACCGTTATCATCATTCAACTAATGTCCACATGGTTCTTTCATATATCCTGTCATTGCCACATTTTTTTTATCAGGACCTTGTTTTCTGTATATTGTTAGCAGGCATTACCATAATAATATTTCATATTTTAAAAAAACTACCCCGAATTAGAAATATCTCTTCTATTATTATTAAAATAATCAGTTTCATACTGATAATACTGATTTATGTTGATTATAGAACTACCAGCATACTCGGTGTCAGAATGACATGGAGTACATTCACATCAGCAGATGATCCCGCACAGGCATTAAAACTTATCAGTCATTACATGTCAATAACCACTGTTTTTTCCATGATTTTTCTTCCATTTCTTTTCTTTTCATTAAACTATGGGTTTTCAAAAAAACATATACTCAAAACAAAAAGCAAATACCTTCTTTGGTTAATAAGTGCAATAGTTTTTCTTTCACCTGGATACTACTTTCTTGGCGATTTCGATTACGTTTATCCTAATACAATCTGGAACATTGCCAGTACATCACCAATAACTAAGATTTTAACAGATGACACCATGAGTAAAGAATATTTTACTAGTTTTTCTCAAAAAAATAATCTTTTTCCAACTCAAATAAAAGAAACTGAAAAACCAGTAAAACTTAACGTTGTACTGATTATCATGGAATCCATGCATTGTCGGTATCTGTCCTTGTTTGGTTATAAACACAAAACACAGCCATATCTGGAAAAATTCAAGGATAAAATGGAATTGTTTACTAATTTTTATTCAAACTTTCCTGGAAGTCTTCATGCTCGTTTTTCAACTCTGTGCGGAATGTATTCTTCAATAAAATTTGTTTCCTATCTTAATCCACAGATTTCAGTAGAATCTCTTTTTGAAATTCTGAAAAAAAATGGCTATTCTACTTCACTTTTTTATTCTTCATTTCGCACCTATACCGGATTGAACAGATATTTAAAAGGTAGAAAAATCGATATTTTTCACGATTGTAAGTCTATGCCGGCAGATAAAAAATACAAAAAAGTCGATTGGGGAATAGAAGAGACACAGACTCTTGCAGCAATGAAAAAACAGTTAAATAAATATTCGAAGGAAAAAAATCCATTTTTCATGACATACATTCCTTGTGCTCCTCATTTTCCTTATGATCAACCACATATAAAAGGAATAACAGATAAATTTAATGACAAAAAAAATCCAATTCGGAATAAATATTTGAAAGAACTTCTCTATATGGATTGGATCTTTAATTCATTTCTTGAAGAAATAAAAAGACTCAAGCTTATGGATAAAACTCTAATTGTATTTGTTAATGACCATGGTGAAGAAGTTGCTGAAGAACAGATAATCGGTCATGGATGGAGATTAGATCCGCAAATAGTTCTTAATCCTTTGATTATTATGAATCCCTTAAAACCAGGTTTCAAACAAAACACTGCGTTGGGATCCCAGATAGATGTAATGCCAACCATACTGGATATATTAAATATTGAAATGCCTTCTAAAACTCTTTATCAGGGTTGTTCTTTATATAAGAATGATACTAATAAAAACATCTTCTTAACATCTTTAAAAGAAATAGGTTTTGTAGAAAAAGATACTTTTTATCAGGAAAAAATCAAGGATTACAGAAAATACGATAAATATGATGATAGATCTATTAGCACCTATGAAATACAAACAACTGGTAAAAAAACCACTTTCAATAATACAGGAAAGAAAGTAAAAAAAACTTCACCAATAAAGTTAACTCGAGAATTCATGCGCTTTCAGGAAGAATTTATAAAAAATTATTCCTACTATAAATCGCTTATGGTTGACACGGTTCAATCCAAATAGCGTTTTTAGACCATTCTTTTTCAAAAGTAGCAAGATCTAATGAATATTTTCCATCCTCTGGATCCAATATAACTACTTTGCCATTAGAAAAACTGGAAAGAACAACCATATGCTTTACCATCAATGCCACTTTGACAGATATCAAGCATGGTTTCGGAATCTTTTCAAGTCCTTTAATATCAGTTAAAACAATTTTAACAGAATATCCCTTATCTGCCAGTTTTATATTGAGTCCCCGGGCAGCCTTTAAATTCGAAGTAGCTCTAACATTTCCTGTCAGGCAAAGTCGAGCCATTTCTTTTTCAGTCGTGTCAATACCATAATGTTTCAATAATGTGGCACAGCTTGATGGAGCACATGTATAAAGTGTCGATTGATAACAGATTCCTTTTTTAAACCCTTTTTCTTTAAAATTATAATCAAATCCAAATAGAATACTCCACCAGAAATACATCCTTACAATGATCAGAAAAACCGTAAAAATAATGAGCGCTCGCTGGTTTGCTTTAGGTAACTGGCTGATTCCTATACCAAAGACTACAAAAGCTCCAAGAAGACCCCAACCACGAAAAAAAGTATAATCTATCCATGGAAAGATTATATATTCAATATCAGGCCTATGAACTAGATAACCTTCAAGAAACAATAAAAGAAGGCTGAAAATAGCTATAGGAATCCAATATTTTGGAAAGCGCTTATAAATATATTTGCCACTTAAAACAGCAAATATCAATAACGCCAAATTAATAATAAAATATAACCATGCCATACAGTTTTCCTTGATTTTTTTTGTTTATTACAACCTAATCCTGCGTTCTGAATGAGATGAAGGTTGGATTTTTCAAGCCAATTTATGCTGAGGTGTAGTACCCTACTCCACAAGCATAAATTGGTGCAGAAAAATTCAAGATTCGCTCATTCGGGACGCAGGGTTTAGAACTGTCCGGTGCTAAGCATAACCAGCGTACATGCTCTTAGTACTTCAATCCCGTTTTCAGATGCTTTTTTCTCAAGTTCATCATTTTCAGTACCTGGATTTATTATTATCCTTTTGGGTTTTAAACTAATTAAAGAACCAATCAATGGAGTAGATCGTTCAGAATTCATATACATTGCAACTGTGTGAATCTCATCTGTTATCTTTTCAAGAGAAGAATAGCAGGTAATACCTTCTATCTCTTCATATGCTGGATTTACAGGATATGGATTATAACCATGTTCTTTCAACATATTCATAGCTTTATAAGAATATCGACGTTCTTTTTTTGATGCTCCAAGAATTACTACATTTTTCATATTTATTTCTCCTGTTATATTAATTCGTAATTTAGTCCAAGTTAGTTCAATACCATTGTATATGTTTGAGTAGTATAAACTTATCTGGCATAGGGGTCAAAGCAACTTTCATAAACTTGAATTTCAAGTTAACAAAAGTTCCATGTGACCCCATCTATATTTATATTAATTACTTTTCCTCTTTCTTGTTTTTACCATTCCTTTCTGCGTTCTGAATGAGATGAAGGTTGGAATATTCTGTATCTGGGCAAACCGATGCGCACTCTTATGTGCGTTGAGGTTTGAACGGATGCATAATATTTCAAGATTCGCTCATTCAGGACACAGAATTATCATATTTTATTCGTCGCGTATCTGGCTGATCCCCATGCGGACTTATATAAAACTTTATCTGACTGACTATGTAAATTGCAACCAGTATTGGAAACAAAATAATTCCTGTAAACATACTTAAAGATGCAACAACAGGCATTTCATTAAAAAATAATTTGATTGTCTTTTTCCAAGATTTTCTGAATTCTCCAGAAAAAGCTAAACCTGAAATACATGCCAATGGCGCTACCTGTGACAGCATCTTCCTATATCCCTGGGCTCGTAGTTTCAAAACTTCAGTTTTTGAATCTTTCAAATTAATATAACCCTTCAACAAATTGGAAAACAGCCTGAAAGGCCATGGGCCACCAGTGGCAACAAGTTTATCATATGCATAAAAAACATGTTTTTGAATAGCTTTCTGTGTAAAATTCCTGTACTTGAAACTATTACGATACACTCCATCATCTTCATACTTATAGTCTGGAATAATACGGTTTTCGCTCTTCATTCTTTTCCATAGTGGAGTTCCAGGTAATGGATGAAGCGGGACTATCTGATAAAATGTTGGCATCAGATCTATAAACAAATCCAGTTCTTCTTTTACGTTAATATGATCATGTTCATCCCAACCGATTATCATTGAACCAAGAGTATTTATTCCGGAGTTATGCAATTGTTCAAACAGTTCATTCACATTTCCTCCACCTCTTTTATGCATCCTGTTCAAAACTTCTTCATCAAACGATTCTACACCAATGAAAATAGTGCCAATACCACATCTTATCAATTCTTCGATATCATATTTCAAAATAGAATGTAACGATGAAAAAACAGTGATTAAAAAAGGTCTGACTTGGAAATCCATATCATTTTCCATACATTTCATGAATTTCAGTACTTCAACCCGATTATCAAGAAAATTCTCATCATAAATTATTGCTGAATTTATTTTTGGAAAATTATCTGCCTGATTACGAATCACCTGATATAGTTTTTCACCTTCAAGAATTTTAATTTTTTTCCGATTGAAATGTCCTGAGGTGGCACAAAACTCACAACCATGACTACATCCAAGTGAAGCAACATAATTTAACTGCCTGAATAATGGGATATGAGTTCGAAAAACACTGTTTTCAGCTGGAAGTAATTCCTGACGATATGGAATTTCCTTATCAATTTCCCAGTTTCCCTTTAGATATGCTTTCATAAATGAAAGGCCTTCTCCTGTACAAATGTGATCAACATACTCTGAAATTTCTTGTTCAATTCCAAGTTGTTCAGTAAATATTGCGGTTCCATAACCTCCAATAATAACCTCGATTTCAGGGAAACTGTTCTTTAACCACCGCACCATATGCAACACTCGATCTGACAGCATCACTGTAAAAGTGATAGCTACAACATCATATTCTCCAGTTTCGATTTCTGAAGTAAATCCTTCAAATTCTGGATTTTCAAGAACTACTGATAATACAGGTAGATTCTGTGCAAGATAATGTAAAGGATGCCAGCTGTGCATCTGCCTTATTTGAAATATTCCCTGAGCAAAGGTATTCCTATAATAAAAATAGTCCAGGTTATCTTCTTTTACGCCAGCTTTTGGATAAGGAATATAAGGTGAAACAAAAAGAATTTTTGGGTTTTTCGCTGATTGACTTACCTGTTTGGATTCCATTCTTTAATTATAGCTTAAACAATGCATGAAATACAAAAAAATGAAAAACTTTACCACTGAGATCTATTTAACTTATAACCAGTTTGTTATGAATAAAAAGAATGACCTTTCACACAAAGACACCAAGGCACAAAGAATAAAGAAGACTAATAATTATTAATAGTATATGCATCTTCTGCCATCTGTCTCGCAAAAAGACTAAGTGAATCAATTGTTCCTGGAATCATAACATCAGTACAGGCTGATACAATTGAGGAATTAGGAAAATTTATGTTTTTCATCAAATCCATTGTATTATTTCCACGGATGCAATTCAGAATTATTTTTTCACTAAGTTCCAGTTCTTCATCACTTCCTCCAGACAGCTTAATATCCAGACTCTGTAGACGGATTTCTTTTTCATAAGCCAGAAATGCAGACGGAGTACCAATAAGATAAAGGTTATCAGAAATCACATT
>DAOVTB010000131.1 GCA_030633305.1 Candidatus Muiribacteriota bacterium | reverse complement strand
TGAAGACTTAAATGATCTTGAGGATATAGTATTATAAAACAAATTCAAAATTTACCACAGAGAACACAGAGAAAATAAAAAAGGAATAATATATACTGTAGGGACAGGTCCCTGTGCCTGTCCAATAAAACAAGTGGGCGGATTTCACATCCACCCCTGCAATTTTATCGTTTATTAATTAGAACGGGAGGGTCACAGACCCTCCCCTACATTATTTGTTTTTTTCTTTTGTTTTTATCTGACACATTCCCTGCGTTCTGAATAAGATGAAGGTTGGATTTTTTTGTATCTGGACAAACCGAGACGCACTAACGTGCGTCGCAGGTTTGAACAGATGCAATAAAAATTCAAGATTCGCTCATTCGGGACGCAGCTATGTGTTTAGGATTTTATCAACCTTAGGCGCTCTAATTCTGTGTGCAAATTCAACCCCGGACCCAATCAGCGGCCTGGCATAACTAAAAAATTTATCTGTTACATTGTTTCCTTTTTCATTGATAAATTCATCAGGCATCACTTTAGTTTTCCCAGCAATTGATTCAAGTGGTACAAGTGTATAATCAACAGCATAATAACCAATTCTGTTTATGGTTATTGAACCATCAAGATTATGCCATAATGCATACTGTGCTGCTTTTTCTCCAACTTCTCTTGCTTCGCGTTGATCAACATCACTGACACAACCCATAAATGATCTTTGCAGATATCCAAAAGTATCAGCTCGGATTCTCTTTATTTCAGTAGTTTTCTTTAAATGATTAGACAGAAGATCACCAAGAGCACCAGTTCCAGAAAGCTGTACATTACCATGTGCATCTTTTTCAATTGTATCCTGAAGCGTAGTAATTATTGGAACGTGATTCTCATCTGACACACCTTCACTGACAGCTACAATACATCTTCCGTGTTTATTATATACTTCTTTGACATCGTCAACAAAGGAAGCAATTTTAAATGATCTCTCTGGAAGATAAATCAAATGTGGACCATCATCAGGATATTTTTTTCCAAGAATTGATGCTGCAGTTAAAAATCCGGCATGACGACCCATTATTACAGCAATATAAACACCTGGCAAAGCTCTATTATCAAGGTTCACTCCTGTAATGGCCTGAGAAACAAATCTTGCAGCACTTCCAAAACCAGGAGTATGGTCATTTAATACCAAATCATTATCAATCGTTTTGGGAATATGAATAGCCCTGAATTCGTATCCAGCTTTTTTGGCCTGCTCATTAACAATTCTGACTGTATCAGATGAATCATTTCCACCAATGTAGAAAAAATATCTGATATCATGTGCCTGCATTACTTTAAACATCTCAACACAATAATCATTATCCGGCTTTACTCGTGTCGAGCACAAAGCCGATGCTGGTGTCATTGCAACCTGTTCCAGATTATTCGTAGTTTCCTGAGTAAGATCAAGAAAATTTTCATTAACTATTCCATCAACTCCATGTATTGCACCATAAACAGCTTCTACCTGAGGGAATTTCCTACTTTCCAACACGGCTCCAACTAAACTTTGGTTTATAACCGCAGTTGGTCCTCCACCCTGAGCAATTAGAACTTTTCCATGTAATTTTCCCATATCATCCTCCAGATTTTATTCTTATTTTTTTCATTATACCATTTTATATCATAAATCCGAAGAAATAACTCACACAAAGGCACGGAGGCACAAAGAAAAAGAAAGATTAAAATACAGAGGAAAAAGATAAAATTAGCCACAGTTTAACACGGATAAACACAGTTAAAAAAATAAAAGATTAGATTAGACATGATTAAGAAGAAATGACGATTCAACGATAAATTAAGGTTGAGGAAGTCACACTATAGCATAATCTTCACGTCTCACAAGGTTTGATCATAGGAGCTATTCTATCAGTTTTTTCAACAAAATAGCGCTAAGAAACGTATTTTTGCACAAGCTGTCCCATTACGGCAATTTTTTTTATCATTATCCTCTTAATCTGTGTTTATCTGTGGCTAATTTTTCTTTCTTATTTTTTTGAATTGCACGAAATACATTAATAAAGTATATTAATAAAGATTTTCAATACAATTATATGGAGTAAAATATGACAAAACTGGATTTCTCTATCAAATGTCTTGGTACAAGACATGTGAACAATCCCATTACTAACAGACAGTTTATACCTGACGATACTAAAATTATTTACAAACCTATTTTATCAGAAACAAAAAAATTCTTTAAAAACGGAGAAAATCCACCTTCAATGGAGATTGCTGGACCTCGTGAAAAGATTTATTTTAATCCACAGGAAACTGTAGCCGGTATAGTTACCTGTGGTGGTCTATGTCCCGGACTCAATGATGTTATCAGGTCTATTGTAAATACATTACATTATGGTTATGGTGTTAAGGATATTATTGGATTCAGATATGGTTACAAAGGTATCACATTTAATTATTCAAGTCCCCCCATCAATCTGACTCCAAAGATAGTTGAAGATATCCATGAAAAAGGCGGTACTATTTTAGGAAATTCCAGGGGACGGCAACCCGTTGAAGAAATGGTTGATGTTCTTGTAAAAAGGAATATCTCAATTCTATTCTGTATTGGTGGTGATGGAACTCTTAAAGGTGCGCATGAAATTCATCAGGAAATCGAGCGAAGATCACTTGATATTGCCATCGTTGGTGTACCAAAAACAATTGATAATGATATTATGTATCTTGAACGTACTTTTGGTTTCCAAACTGCGGTTGATGAAGCAAGACGTGTGGTTACTGCAGCCCATAATGAGGCAAAAGGTGTATACAATGGAATCGGACTTATCAAACTGATGGGAAGAGATTCAGGATTTATTGCAGCCTATACTGCAATGGCGGCTAATGATGTTAATCTGGTACTCATACCTGAAATAGATTTTGATATCGAAGGGCCAAATGGTGTCCTCTCAAATCTTGAAAAAAGATTAGAGGCCAGACATCATGCTGTTATTGTTGTTGCAGAAGGAGCTGGACAGAAATTTTTTGAGGGTTCAGATGTTACTGATAAATCCGGAAATATAATACATCGTAACATAGGTTTGTATTTGAAAAGCAGGATCTACCATCATTTTAAAGAAAAAGAAATTCCATTCAGTATTAAATATATTGATCCAAGTTATACAATCCGATCTCTTCCAGCCAACGCTGATGACTCGGTTTTTTGTCTTATGCTCGGGCAGAACGCAGTTCATGCAGGGATGAACGGAAAAACAGATATTCTTATTGGAAAAGAAAGTCTTTATTTTACAAATATCCCCCTTGGACTTTCAATCTCTGAGAGAAAAAAAATATATCCAAACGGTACTTTCTGGACTAGTGTAAAATACGCTACCGGACAGCCAGAATTAGTAAATAAATTCACCACAGAGGACACAGAGAAAGAAAAAGGAAGAGAAAAAATTGAACCATGAAGAGCATGAAGAAAATTAAAAAAAAGATTAAATAAAGAATAAAAAGGAGTAAAAGCATATGTCATCAAAAGAGTCAATTGAAAACAATCCTGATGGTCTTTCGCCATTAGCTTATAAGGTAATGGATGGAAATGATTATCCACCATATATAGCACCAGAAAGAAGCATACCTGAACTTACATTCAAAGCTATCATAATAGGTGCTATTATCGGTATAGTCTTTGGAGCAGCAAATGCGTATCTTGGTTTAAAAGTTGGTATGACTGTTTCTGCCAGTATTCCTGCAGCAGTCATCGGAGTCGCGATTTTTAAATTTCTAAAAAGGGGTACTATCCTTGAAACCAATATGGTTCAAACAATAGGATCAGCTGGTGAATCTCTTGCAGCAGGTGTTATTTTTACATTACCTGTTCTTTATCTCTGGGGATATGCTCCTGGATTCTGGCCAATTTTCCCTCTTGCACTTCTGGGTGGTTTACTTGGAGTATTGTGTATGATTCCTCTGAGAAAATATCTGATAGTAAAAGAACATGGAAAACTGGTCTATCCTGAAGGGACAGCATGTGCAGAAGTACTTGTTGCCAGTCAAAAACCAGGTTCGCAGGCTAAAATTCTATTTTCAGGACTTGGAATTGGAATGATTTATTCTATTTTATATAAATTCTTCCATCTCTTCTCTGAAGAACCTGATATTATTATAAATAAATTAACTTTCAGAACAAGCGTTGGGGCCGATGTTACTCCTGAATTACTTGGTGTTGGTTATATTATAGGACCTAAAGTTTCAGCGGTTATGCTGGCAGGAGGCACTATTGGCTGGCTAGTTATTATACCACTAATCTATATGTTTGGTGGTGGTACTATTGTTTCTCCAGAAACAGCTCAAACAGTTGCATCTATGGATTCATTTACAATATGGAGTCGATATCTTAGATATATAGGTGCTGGTGCTGTTGCATTTGGCGGTATATTTACTCTTATTAAAAGTCTTCCTGTTATGATCAACAGTTTTCGACTAAGTTTTGCAGCTATTTTTACTTCATCTGAAGATAAGTTAAAGGAAAAAAGAACAAACAGGGATATTTCTTTCAAATGGGTCATTCTCGGACTTGCATTCATATTCATTTGCGTTTTACTACTTTCAATGGTTGTTCCCAGACATGGGATGACTCCCTATTACGAATCACAAGCTGAATTACTTAAAAAATCCCAATTTTTAATTACATTACAAAATAAACAGGATGTTCAAGATTCAGAAAAAGAAAAACACGAAAAACTTATCAAGAAAAAAATTCACGAATTGCTTTTCGTACAGGAACTTTTTAGAAAAAATATGGAAACAATGGCAAAGGACTTAAAGGGAGAATCAAAATACAAATCCGAACTGGTTTCTGCGGTTACAGAGATGAAAGCTTTTGAAAAAGCGTTCATTAAAGGAAAAATAAGCCAGGATATACTTTCCAGACAAGAAGGTCTTGTAAAAAAACTTAAAGAATTACAAACTGAAATACACTCAGATAGTGCATTTCAGCAAACAAATAAGTACGATCAATATGGCAAAATCGGTATATGGGGTGGAATAGCGGTTGTAGTATTTGGTTTCTTTTTTGTAACAGTTTCTTCAAGAATCGTTGGTCTTTTAGGATCAAGCAGTAATCCAATTTCTGGAATGACAATCGCAACGGTTCTATTGTGTTCAATTTTATTTGGAGCAGGGGGAATTAGTGCAAGAATTCTTGTTTTAACAATCGGTGCACTCGTTTGTATTGCTGCAGCAATCGCCGGTGATACTTCCCAGGATTTGAAAACTGGACATCTTATTGGTGCAACACCTAGAAAACAACAGATCGGTGAGATCATCGGTGTAATATGTGCTGCTATTGCAATGAGTTCAGTACTTGCATTATTCAAAACAGAAATCGTTTCAGGAGCATTCAAGGCTCCTCAGGCAAACCTTATTAAACTGGTAATCGATGGTGTATTATCTGACAACCTTCCATGGGCATTAGTTTTTATAGGCATGGCAATTGCCTTTTGTGTTGAGATCATGGGGCTTCCAACATTAGCATTTGCTGTTGGTCTATACTTACCAATCCATTTAGCAATACCAATCATGGTCGGTGGATTAATCAGACTTTTTGTTGAGAAAAGATATACTGGTGAGCAGCTGGAAAAAAATCGAGAAAGCGGCGTACTTTATAGTTCAGGTCTAATTGCAGGAGCTGCATCTATAGGAGTTCTTGCAGCTGCAATCAATCTGAAATGGTCATGGGTGTTTGAACTTTACAAAGAAGCATCTTCCGCAAATTGGATTCCTGCAGTTATAGCTTACTTTATACTTGCTTTAACACTTTTCATTTTGGTATGTAAGAAAAAGAAAGAATAGTAATCTTAAAATATATTTTTAACAAAAAAGGGTCGGACATATCCGACCCTTTTTTTATGCTATTTATATTCTTACTTTTCTTCAACCTAATATTCAAGTTTTCAAACCACTTACATAAATACGCGGTTCTTGACTTTAACCATATAGGCTTAGTACGGATATTATGAATAAAATGAATTTTGGTATTTATCTAACAGGGTCAGGGCACATTCCATTCAGCTCGAACTTCGAGCTAAACAAAAGTCCTTCTGACCCTATCTGGTATTAACTTTTCTCTGCAACCTTTGCGTTCTCTGCGCGAAAATCTTCTTTGTGCCTTTGTGTGAGTTATTTCTTTATTAAACAGAAAATATTCGGTAGAAACTTGATTTCTTTCTGCTAACAGAAAATGTCATCATCTTTTCCAGAAGTTGAATAAAGCTATATCCATTAACCGATGCAGACATTGGAAGAAGGCTTAATTCAGTCATCCCCGGAAGTGTATTGATCTCAAGGATTTGAGGTTCACGTTTTCCATCCCATCTGAAATCTACCCTGGAATATCCAAAACAGCCAATAAACTGATGAGCTTTTAGCGCATTCTCTCTCATTGACTTTGCAATACGATCAGGAACTTCTGCAGGAAAAACATAGTCTGTTTTACCTTTACTGTATTTAGCTGTAAGATCATAGAAACCCTCTTTAGGAATTATTTCAACAACTCCAAGAGATTCCAGTTTTTCTCCTCCAAGAACAGCAACTGTAAATTCCCTTCCTGGAATATATTTTTCAACCATAATCCGGGTATAGTTTTTAAAAAGTTCTTCAACTATTTTTTCAAGTTCAGCATATTCCTTTACTATCGAAATTCCAATCGAAGAACCTTCAAGAGTAGGCTTAATGACCATTGGAAAACCAATATTCTTTGCAGCAAACTTAAAAATATAATCTTTATCTTTCAAATCTTCAGGGCTAAATGCCAGAAATGGTGCAGTTGGAATCGAAGTTGCTTTAAGAATTAATTTAGTCTTCTCTTTGTCCATAGCAAGGGCCGAACCATGAACACCAGAACCAGTATATGGAATTTTTAAATACTCTAGAATTGCTTGAATTTTACCATCTTCACCGAATCTTCCATGCAATGTATTGAAACAAAATTGGATTTTCTGTTCTTTTAATTTATCTATCAGTGTAGAATCATCAACATCTATTATAACAACATTGTAGCCTTCTTCTTTCAATGCTTTAAAAACGCTTTTACCACTTACATATGATACTTCACGTTCGGAACTAACACCGCCAACTAAGACTCCAATTTTCAGTTCTTCTAATACCTTTTCCATTTCTAGCCCTCCACAATAGTTATATCAATTAACAGCGGACAGTTCACTACCTGTCCCCATATATTTTTATTATTTCCATTATATTTTATATTCAATATGTGTCATCATAACGGGTCAGGATACTGTGAATTTTTTTGAACATCAAATAAAATTAAAGTACATCTGACCCAATCTAAATTATTGTTTAGTGTTCGCTGTTTTCCCGCTTATCTTTCTCTTTTCTATCTTTTCTTTTTTTGTTTTTATTTACCTATTCTGCGTTTTGAATGAGATGAAGGTTGGAATATTCAGTATCCGGTCTGGCCGAGGCACACTATTCGTGCGTTGAGGTCAGAACTGATACTTAATATTTCAAGATTCGCTCATTCAGATCGCAGAATCAAGGTTCGCTCATTCAGGGCGCAGTATAATCGGAAAAATACTCTACTTCCCTTTCCAATTCTATATTAAATTTCTTTTTGATTCCGGTTTTAATGCTTTCAGTCAGACTCTTGAAATCAGAAGCTAATCCTAATTTTGAATTATTAATAATGAAATTTTTATGTAGGGAGCTTAATTCCATTGTCCCAAAAGACATATTTTCATCTCCAAGTTCATCGATATACTCCCAGGCTGCTTTATTTTGTTCTAAAGGATTTTTAAAAATACACCCTAAAGAGTATTTTCCGACAGGCTGAGTCTTAAGTTTTGTATCTATGTATTTCATAACTTTCATCTTACTACCTTTGATTTCTGTAGGTGTAAGCATTATTTTCAAATCCAGGATGATAAACTCCATACCAGATTCTTTCATCTTTTTTAAAGTAGACTGCCTGTATGAAAATTTGAGATCAGACTTACTTAGAGTCAAAACTTTTTTCTTCTTAATATCAAATAATCTTATCTCAGTAATCCAGTTTCCAATATGATCCGAATCAGATTTGTTTGAACCACCAGCATTAACATATGCACATCCACCCAAAGTACCCGGTATTCCTGACAATGGAAAAAGATTTTCTCCAGTTCCCTTAGCAGCAGATTTATAAATCAATTCCATAAGATTGTAACCAGCAGATATATGTACTTCATTTTCACTGATTTCCATGAATTCTCTCATTTTTTTCATGGATACATATATAAAATCATCTGTTGGTTCATCAGGAAGGAGAAAATTAGAAGCTAATCCAAATATAACTGTTTTTTTTCCAGTATCTGCTTTTGAAAACAAATCTTGTAATTCGCTTTCTTTCTCTGGTATATAAAGCTTTAATACTTTTCCACCAACACGAATATAGCTCATCTTATGTAATGGAAAATTTTTATAAATTATCATTATCCTGTTCCGTCTTGTTAATCATGTCTGTTTTTTCATTCTTATCCACTAATCTATAGCCAACACTGTTTATATCACCAGCACCTAGAAACAATATAATATCACCATCTTCAGTGTTCTCAGAAATATTATTAAACACACCATCCAGGTCCTGAGCCAAAAAGTAATTTTGATTTTCATTAACTGAATCGTATATCAATTTAGAAGAAACTCCATCAATCGGACTTTCACCAGCAGAATAAACTGGCGCAAGAATCATCCGTTTATATGAATACTTTTCCATTACATCAGCAAATTCCTTATGGAATTTTTCAAGTCTACTATAACGATGTGGTTGAAATATGATAACAAGATTCTCCCTACAGTATTCTTCACCAAAATGGTCATTACATGAAGACATCACTGATCCTATTTCTGAAGGATGATGCGCATAATCATCTACAACCAGACAGTTATTAAATTTTCCGATTACATCAAATCTACGTTTTACACCTTTAAACCTTTTCAACGATGCTCGTAGATTATCTATTTTCAACAATCCCAGTTCCAGAATAAGTGCAATAACAGAAAGAGTATTAGAAAGATTGTGGTATCCTCGATGCGAAAGATGAAAATCAGTAATCATACCATGTTTTTTCGAACCTATATCAAAATACAATCCGTCTCTATCCATTGTGACATCAGAAACCCAGTAATCAGCAGTATCATCAGAAATGCTATATGTCTTTATTGAAAGATTTTTTACAGTTTCAATAAATTTCCTGCAATTAGAATCATCATAATTCAAAATAAGTAACCTTTTAATCTTACTGATAAAAAAATCAAAAGACTCTTCAATATCTTTCATACTACTGTAGAAATCGACATGGTCTTCTTCAATATTAGTAATAATTGCAGCATAGGGATTAAAGTGATGAAAAGAAGCATCTGATTCATCAGCTTCGAATACAAAAAGATCACCCTTGCCATCATGTATATTTGAATGGAAAAGTTTATCGATTCCACCTGTAAAAACCAGAGGATCACAACCACCATACCACAGTGTTTCTCCTAAAAGAGCACTAGTCGTAGTTTTTCCATGTGTTCCTGCAACAGCTATCTGTTTCCTGTTTGTAGTTAAAAAATTCAGAAAATTGGCACGCTCAATTATTTTAAGATTTTTTCGACGCGCTTCCTGTAACTCTTCATTATCTTCTTTTATCGCTGACGAAATAACAACTAGATCCAGGTCTGTATTTATCACTTCACTTTTCTGCGGAATATTCACTTCGATCTCATACTTTTCACGTAGCATATCCGTATTTTCATTTGAAAATGCATCACTTCCTGAAACTTTCATTCCAGCATTAAAGGCCATAATGCCTAATGCACTCATTCCAATTCCACCAATTCCAATCAAATGTACATTTTTAAAACTTCTATCTAACTCCATCTACAATCACCTGATATATTTTTTTTTCTGCTGCAACTTTACTAATCATAACTAAATTATTCACCATCTGTAAATATTTTTTTTTATCTAAATCCTCCAAAACCTCATACAGGATACTGGAATTAAAATCTTTTTCACAAATAATTACCCCTCCGCCTGCATTTTTAACTTTTAAAGCATTTTTCCTTTGATGATCACCAGTTGCAAAATCACCCGGAATAATAATCGATGGTTTTCTGAAATACATAAGTTCACTCACTGTTGTAGCCCCACCCCTACATACCATGATATGAGATTTTTGATACATTTCCTTCATATTATCAATGTAAGCATGAACCTTTACAATATTTTCATAACCCTTGAATAACTTCAATGTTTCTTCATAATATCTTTTTCCAGATGATAGATGGAAAAAGTATTTTCCATGTAATTCTTCAGAAAAGTCCCTGACCATTTTATAAACATTTTCATTCAAAATCCTTGATCCCAAAGAGCCACCCATTACAAATACACTTAAAGGATATTCATATTCAAGCGCTTTTCCACGACTTGTAAATCGTAGTGGATTTCCTGAATACAATGTATTTTCAGGAATAAAATGTTCCTTACTTTCAAGAAAAGCCAAAAATACTTTATCAGCAAATAATGACAGCAACCTGTTCGCAAGTCCAGGATAGCTGTTTTGTTCATGAAGATACACCGGAATTCCAGTTAAAAATGCCGCAAAAGCAGCAGGTACACTAATGTATCCACCAAAACAAAGTACAAAATCAATTTTTCTGTCGCCCAGGGCGCGCCTGCTAAACATATAAGCTACCATATTACATAAGCCAAGAATATTATTAATAATTGAATACATGTATTCAAAGATATTGATTCCTCTGGGAAACTTATAACACCGGAAAGACAGGTATTTAAAACCAGAAGACTCAAACGTTGTCTTTTCAAAGGAATCTGGACGTCCTGCACAAACGATATCAATATCATTTTTTCTGAAATATTTTGCCGTTGCCAAAGCCGGATACACATGTCCACCCGTTCCGCCAGCTACGATCATACCATTTTTCTTTGCCATAATACTCCAATCTTTCCTTCTGCCTTCTGAGTTCTTGCATGTTTAGAAATATTCAATAAGATTCCTATTTCAACCATATTCATTAGCAGAGAAGAACCTCCAGCGCTTATAAACGGTAACGGTAATCCTGTTGTCGGTATAAGAGAAAGTACAACAGAAACATTAATAAATGCCTGAAAAACAATTGTCATTGTTAATCCAGCAGCAAGATATTGTCCAAAATAATCAGTTGCGTTATTTGCAATTGAAAAACCCCTAAACAGCAATATCATAAAAAGTGATATTATAAGCAGACAGCCTACAAATCCCAGTTCTTCTGCTATAATTGAGAAAATAAAATCTGTATGCTGTGCCGGGAGATAACCACTTTTTTGAATACTTTTACCAAGACCAAGACCCAATACTCCGCCAGAGCCTATAGCTATAAGAGATTGGGTAATTTGATAAGTAATTCCAGTTGGATCTCTGTTGGGATTAAAAAAAGCAATTAATCTCTTAAGTCGATATGGCCTCTGTATTGCAAAAAATATTCCAGAAAGCATAAAAACCGAAGTAAGCATAAGAATCGGAATCATTCGAATGTTTCCAATAAACAGCATCACAAAAAGTATTATACCAAGTAAAATTGCAGTACTCATATTTGGTTGAAGATAGATAAAAAAAGCATATACTGCATAAAAAAATACTGAAATTCCTACAACATATTTTCCATAGGATGGATTATTTTCTATCGAAAGTTCTTCAAGTAAAGCTGCCATAAAAATCAAAAAAGCCAGTTTTGCAAATTCAGAAGGCTGAAAGGAGAAAAAATACAATTTCAACCAACGTGTTGCTCCACCTCCAGAATGTCTGATTCCCGGTACAAATACAAGAATAAGTAGAAAAAGCCCCAGACCATAAAACCATTTATAGTATTTTTTATAAAACCTGTAATCAATGTTGATTGTACAAACCATCAGAATAAAACCAATTATAAAAAAAACTATCTGTTTCTTTACAAAATATGTTGAATCGTTGAAAATCTTTTTACTATAAACAAAACTTGAAGAAAATATCATAATAATACCAATTGCACACAGCAATATAACTGTGAACAATATTACAATATCTATTTTTTTTTCTTCGTTTTTCTTCATCTATCCCGATATTACTTTACTATTTTGCTCTTGTTCCAGTGGGGTCAAAGCAACTTTCAAAAACTCGAATATCGAGTTAACAAAAGTTCCATGTGACCCCATCTATATTTATTATTTATCGTGTTGCTCTTTTCTCCTTCTGCGTCCTTTGCGTACTCTGCGCGAGATCATTCTCTTTTCTTATATTTCTTTGTGCCTTAGCGCCTTTGTGTGAAGCTTTCTTATAAGTGATTTAAAATATTCACCTCTGTGTTCAAAATTATTAAATTTGTCAAAACTAGCACATGCAGGTGAAAACAAAAGATCCAGCGAATCTTTCAAACAACAATTCAAGGCTTTTTTAACAGCTTTATCAAAATCTTCTATGATTTCAATTTTTTTCAAATTTCCTTTCAATGCTTCTCTAATCTCTGAAGAAGTATCACCTGTTAATATTATTTTTTTACAGTTTTCTTCTAAAACTCTTTCTAAAATTGAATAATCTACATCTTTCTTAGAACCACCAAGGATCAGGACATAATCATTATCCATGGCTTTTACAGCAACAACAGTTGAATCTGGATTAGTTGCTTTTGAATCATTAAATACTTTGAAACAGTAATCTAAAGGAACAATTTCCAGCCTGTGCTCAACTCCATGAAAAGCACATATAGCCGATCTAATATCATTTACGGAAACACCATAATAATATGCACTAAGAATAGCAGCAAGTGTATTTTCAAGATTATGATTTCCAGGAAGATTCACATCCGCTACGTTACAAACAATTATCTCTTTATCATCCCAGACAATTATATTACCAGTTTCATCATTAACCCAAATTCTCTGGTCCTTATTATTACTATGTTTGATACTGAAGAAAACTACTTTAGTTTTATGTAAAAGATCATCTCTTTGATCAATTTGATCCTTCAAATTCAAATTTAAAATCAATTTTCCATTTTT
>DAOVTB010000290.1 GCA_030633305.1 Candidatus Muiribacteriota bacterium | reverse complement strand
TTAATTCTATTTTTTTTCTCTTCACTTGGTTTCTCATAATGCTGTCTTCTCTTTACTTCACGCATTACACCATCACGCTGGCACTTTCGTTTAAAACGTTTTAATGCCTTATCAAAACTTTCATTATCTCTAATAATTACTTCTGTCACTTTTCCTTTCACCACCTTCCATATGTAATACCCGAAATCTTAGGTGTCGGGGCGATATATAGGATATATTAACTTCTCTTTTACGCTATTGTCAAGAATTATTTAATAATATATAATATTAAAGGTTTCGTTTTAGGATCATCAATTTTTTATAATAAACCAATGCATTTTTCAAATCATCTTCTTCTTCAAATTTTTCAGCACGAGCTTTTATTTTCTGAATAAATTCTTCTGGCGAAAGTGTAAGTTTTTCCAGTTTTTCAATTTCAAGTTCCGCTTTGTCACCTTCTTCATGAGCGATATAATCATCTATTTTTTCCATAATCCTATTAATTTCAATAGTATTCTTCAAGCTATTTATCTTGTCAGGCAGATCACCAGATCCATCACTTGGATTCTCATTGTCATTCAATGATTCAACAAGTAATTTAGTATTATCGATACCTGCAACGATTATTTCTTCCCCTGGAAAAATAGTGCCTCCTACTGATTTAGCAAGCATAGTAACACCATTCTCCAGCCTAACCCTGCCAGTTTTAGTCTCAAATATTTTTCCATGAGCAACACCAGTAATACCCATGAACTTTTTTAATCCCATACTGGGATTATTTACAAAATGGAATTTTCCCATTACACATCCACTCTCCTACTTATTTTCTGGGCTCATGAATCGAAAGGTACAATTTTATCTGCCCTTTATTAAATTTTGTTTCAGCAGCTATTTTTTCAATTGAATAGCCTCGATTGGACAAATCGATTATCTTGTCATATTTCTGAGAACTTTTAGACTTTTTTACTTTTTTTTCAGTAAATACTTTTTCCGTATTTTCAAAAGTAGAACCTTTTATCCTGTCATCATGAAAACTCTGTTCCCTTACAGGGTAAATTTCTTTTTTCTGAGATTCAGGCAGATTTTCATTAAAAGACTTTATTATATTGTTCTGCAGTCTCCTCATAGTCTCTTGAAATACTTCATTATTTATCTCAGAACCAATATTCTGCATTTTGTTATAAGGACTTGAAATCTGCATTTTATCACATGGAATAACATTTGCTTCAACTACTTCATTTACTGTATTCCCGGATTTCAGCAATGCATTGATTTCAATTTCCTTATGTTCTATCTTTTCAAGCAAATCACGCAGTTCTATTGTTTTTTCTTCAAGAGTCCTCATGTTTTCACTTGCAACATAATTCATGTGATCTACAAGTTCAACAAATGATCCCTGCATAATACTGATTTCTTTTTTAAGATTTTTATCTCTACATTTTCTGAAATATACAACAACACCTGCCGACATCAAAAGATATCCAACAAATATAAATGCGTAGAACAGGTGTATTTTTATTTCAGGAGACATTTTTTAACATCAGCTTATTCTTTAATCTTCTGCATTACTTTGTCATATATTTCCTGAGACATTTCTTTGTTTTCTTCAAAAAATTCAACAACCTTGTCTTTTCCCTGTCCAAGTCTAGTATCTCCATATGAATACCATGAACCACTTTTCTGGATAAAATCCATATCAACAGCTGTATCTACAAGACCGCCCATCCTACTTATTCCTTTACCATAAATCATATCTACCTGGCATTTTTTAAAAGGAGGAGCAACTTTGTTTTTTACAAGCTTAATATTACAAAGATTGCCATAAATCAGATCACCTTTTCTAAGAGCAGTGCTTTTCCTGATTTCAATTCTCATTGAAGCATAAAATTTTAATGCACGTCCGCCAGGAGTCGTTTCAGGATTTCCGAACATAACACCAATTTTTTCCCTGATCTGATTTATGAAAAGAACAATACATTTAGATTTGCTGATCGCGCCAGTCAACTTTCTTAATGCATGAGACATAAGACGAGCCTGAAGACCTATAATCGTATCTCCCATATTACCTTCAATTTCTGCTTTTGGTACAAGAGCGGCAACAGAATCAATAACAATGATGTCACACGCATTACTTTTAACAAGGACTTCGGTAATATCAAGAGCTTCTTCTCCATAACTAGGTTGAGAAATCAGAAGATTTGCAGTATCTACACCTAGTTTCTTAGCATAAGAAGGATCCATAGCATGTTCAACATCAATAAAAGCAGCTAGACCGCCAGCCTTTTGAACTTCAGATACAATATGCAATGCAAGAGTTGTTTTACCCGATGATTCAGGACCATATATTTCGGCAATCCTACCTTTGGGAATCCCACCTACACCCATAATGATGTCAAGCGGCAATATTCCAGTTGGTACAACTTCAATGTCAACACAGGCCTTAGAACCCAATTTCATAATTGCTCCCTGACCATACTGCTTATTTATATATTGAATCACACCATCGATATTTTTAGATTTATCACTCTTTTCGTTCTTCAATTCTTTCTTTTTTTCCTTTGCCACAAGCCTGTCACTCCTTATTTTATCCGGTTTTAGAGCCGGTGTTGTATATATTTTTCTCATTATACAAAAATTATATCATCTCTTCAATAATTTTATAATAATAATTTTTTTATTGAATTTTAAGTTGACATGATATTTAAAATTCTTCTCATAATGTTGACAAACAATATTTGTGTGTATATAATAGATATAGAAAAATATATAGATTTTAGTATTAGGGAGTAGTTTTATGAGAAAAATTGTTTTATTGTTTATACTGATGTTTTTTGTTTCAGTTTTATGTCTTGGGGCTCATGACCTTATTAGAACCCATATTGGTCAACAAAAAGGTCCTGTTGAAATGAAATATAATACATTCAAGGAAATGAAAAAAGCCTGCAGATTAATTAACTTTTATTGGGAAATCCTTGAATATAGATACCAGTTTATTGATGGAACAATTGATGCTGAAACAAGTCCTGAACTTGTTGAAAAATATCTTGGTCTAATCGAAGAATACAATGATCTAGTAAAAAATATGTCCTTAAAGCTTGGAAGCGAAGACTATAAAGTTTCCAGTATTTTCCAAAATTTTTCAGAATTTTATCAAACCTGTCCAGAAGAAAGCAGACCTGCCCTCGACACAGTTGTTTCAAATATTCTAGTAAAATTCAATTATTCTAATCCTGCATTAGGAACAACAGATAATTTCATCAGACAGTATTTTCCAGGATATGGTTACACTGATCCAGAATACTGGTATAGAAAAGGACGCGAAGTAGATCGTGAATTTCTTTATGCCAGATGGCAGGAAGAAGAAAAAACTTATATGCAAAGTAAACTCTTCGAACTAACAGTTGAATTAAAGCTGGTAGTCGGGCTTACTCAGAAATATCCGAATCTTGAAGTTATCGGAAAATTCCCTGTAAACATAGGTGGACATATCGTAATCTGTGCAAAAGTAAAATTCGAGACCAAAGAAGGAATTACGATTAAAACTAAAAAGAAAATTGGTGAATTCAAACTCTGGTTTGAACTCCTTAAGGCAAAGAAAACAATCTGGTCTGATCCTAAATGGGAACCAGCTGGAAAAACTTATGAATTTTTCGAAGAACCAACTGGCGAAGAAGTAACAACAGGAGTCCGCTGGGACTGATCCTGCTTATTGACTTAGCGAATCTTGAAATTTTCTGCACCAGTTTAAACTTGCGGAGTATGAAAACACACCTCAGTTTAAACTGACTGGAAAATTCCAACCTTCATCTGATTAAATTTGCAGAACAATTCAAATTGTAAAATTTCTATTTAATATATTAAAAGGAGACTGAATAATCAGTCTCCTTTTTTAATACTCAATTTTTTATAATGTTAAATACTTATATAGATGGGTCCACATGGAACTTTTATGAACTTGAAATTCAAGTTCATAAAAGTTGCTTTGACCCCTGCCAGCTAAATTATTTCCACCAAAATTTGTATTAAAGTATGATTTGTGTGATCCCGTACCATTTTACTAATTTTGGTAAATTGAAGTTATCTGGCGCTGGGGTCAGGGTACTGTGAATTTTTTTGAACTTCAAAGAAAATTAAAGTCCTTCTTACCCCTTTTATATTGACTATTTTGTATCTCACTTTTTTTTCTTCATGCCCTTCATGATCTGGTAAAATCTTATGTTCTATCTTGGACAGGCATACCCTTTCAGGGCACAGGCAGGTGTTTGACCTGTCCCTACAGTTTTATATTTTTCTGTTTTATTTTTCTCTATTTGGGTATTTATTCAACAGGGTCAGGGCACATTTCATTCAGCTCGATCATCG
>DAOVTB010000057.1 GCA_030633305.1 Candidatus Muiribacteriota bacterium | reverse complement strand
TTCCCTTTTTTCATCTATAACTACCTTTTTTTAGTAGGTCCAAAGCTATAAACTGCATAGATAATCCCAAATAATGGGAAAACCATAAAAAGAATCACACATATCAGACATGTTCCAAATTTCCCTTTGGATTGATTGTTATCTTGTTTCAAATCAGTATAATCTTGCGTAGTTCCATATTTATCATTTTGAAGTTCTGAAGATTGCGATTTTGAGTTTACATAATCCGGTGTCCAACCGCAATCAAAACACTTTCCACTAAGCTTATTTACATACCCACCACAAGATTTACATTTATTATTATCCACAAAATCATTCCCTTTACAATAATTGATATTCTGTCATTTTATCTTATCATTAATTCATTTTATGTAAATATATTCTTTAATATCTATTCTAAAAGTTTGGATTTATTGATTTACCACATCAATATCTAAGCAAATAGACTTGATTTTTATCTCAAGTTCGACTATAATTCAGTATTCAAAAAAATTGTATTTTAAAAGGAGAGAACATGGCAGATTATAAGATTTTAATGAATAGTTTTATCACACCCTGGGAAAGCGCAAATCAGTTCCAGGAAGACTTTATCAAAACCGTAGAACATAAAACTGAAGGTAGAGTAAAAGTTGACCTCTTTGGATATGCTTACGGAGTTAAAGGCGGAAGCACAAAAACAAAACATGCATTAAACGATCAATTTGATGCAGATCTCTTGATCGACAGATCAGGAACTATGCTGGCATTTGCTGGACATATTGTAAGAACAGCCGCTTTACGTGGGATTCAGGTAATGAATTACCCAGTTGCTTTTGACGAATGTAAAAGTCTGGATTATCAGATCGCCCATGAAATTGGAGTTCCTGTACCAAAAACGATTCTTGTTGCACCTCACAAAGTAGCAAAATTTGTTGTTGCCAAAAAGGGAGAACGACAAAACAAACATAAACATGAAGTTAACTTTGAATCAGTAATTGAAGAACTTGGTGGACTTCCACTTTATTTCAAAGCGGCACATGGTGGCGGAAAAGCTAATGTTTATAAAATAGACTCATGGGCTCAATTCGTTAATCAATATATACAAGTTGGCGGAAGTAAACAGATGGTAGCTCAGGAATTTATTGATTTCGATCATTATGTACGATGTTTTTCACTCGGCGATACAACATTGAAAGTCAAATATGATCCAGATGCAGAAGAAGGTAACAGATATAAAAAAGATCTTAACCATCTTTCTCATGAAGACGCTAAACTCATCGACGAATACATTTATAAGATCAATAAACATATGGGTTACACAATCAATACTCTGGAATTTGCAAAGAGTAAAAAAGATGGTGTGTGGTATGCAATTGATTTCACAAACGGTTGTAACTTTGACATGAGAACATGTGAACTTGGTGAAGAACTTTATACTTCAGCACTTCATAGTTTTGTTGATATGGCTCTTGATTATGTATATAACCCAAGACCAATTAAAATAATGAATCAGAATTTTTCCATGGCCAATAATAGACTACTTGAAAGAGTAAAAAATAAACCAGGTATAAATCTTGCAAGATTCAAACATGATTATTTTAAGATCAAGGAAGAAATGACCTCACTGGAACAACATTTCAAATAAACATATTAACTAATACTAAAAAAGCCTCCCTTAATTCCGGGAGGCTTTTTTTAATTCTATTTTGTTTTAAGTCATCTTATATTGCTACCTGATTCCAGATAATATGTCCAGCCACGATCCTCGAAACAGTAAACCGGATCACCACCTACAGAATATATAGTATCCTCATCAACTAGCGCAATACTATTTGTAGTCAACCCAATTGCTGGATCATCAGTTCTAAGGGCAATCGTGCTTTTTTCATCAACCCCATTTTCGTTTATAAATTTAAAATCCTGAACATGTGTATAAATGGTCATTCCTTTTATAAGACCGAGACCAGACATATATGGTCTGATAAATCCACTTGCACTTGATCTTTGACCAAGATCATATATGTTATCCATCATAACGATCGTCCCTGCACTCATTCCATAGTAATTAGTTCCGTTAGCTTTGGCTTCATGCATTACATGATCCAGTCGGAAAAATTTCAAAGCATTGAGCATATTTATCCAGGAGCCACCCCACATGAATATAGAAGCTGCACTTCTAATTTTTTCTGAAAGAATGTTTCTAATATGATTCCAATGCCCCTTTTGATAGAATCCGCCATCATTGAAAAATTTTTCAGTTTCATGGCGCCATGTATCAAAAAACCAGCGGTCATACCTTTTTAAATCGTCAAATAAATTTTTGATCGTATATTTTTTATCAGGATACTTTCTTGCAAATTCAAGGGTCTGTTCAACTCTCTGAAATTTTGTATGTATATCAACATGATTCCAGATTGTTTCAATTTTGCCTTCCAGGTTGTCCACACATGCATGATAAAGGTCATAAAGTTCAATTGCAGGAAACTGATATCGTACTTCTCCCAAAAAATTGTGAATTCTGTATAGCAGATCAGCATTCGGTCTATTCAAATCATCTCGCGATATCATCCAGCCATAAAAATCTTTATAATTCTTTGCAAGATAACCTTCATGACCATGAATAAAATTTCTGTATTCAGTTGTCACTCCAAGATTATCGATATTATGCCAGTCAACTCCTACTTTATTGTAATGTTGTCTTAAATGTCCATCATCATATTCACTGTTTCCATCAAAACCTGCAGTGACAAGCAAAGTTTTTTTGGAATTATTTTGATAATCCCATTTATGTTTTGGTCTATCAATGACTTCTTTTAAAAACCATACCATATCCCATTCAGACCGGACATTTCCATTTAATCCAATCCATCCACTCTTTTTCTTCCAGGCAATATCGTCTGGCAACGTACTGTGATTGTGTTGATTTACTGAATAATCTTCTAATCTCATTTTTCTACCTTTAAATTTCCTTTCTCGAATGAGAACTGTTCGCCTCTTCGAATATCGATCCGTTCACCTCTGAGGTTAAAAACATAGGCAGGATCTGACCCAATTGATTGAAAAGTATGTTTATTTTCTGTTTCATTATATTTTAATATCGTATTCATAGAAATACCGACTGGGACACTAGGTTTATTTCTAATGGCCAGAAAAGATAAATAATCAGGTTTTGGTTCAGTGAAATAATCGTATTCATTCGCATGAGGAAAAACTACAATATGATGTACAACTCCAACTCCATAGTCCTCAGCACGAAGAAATCCACCAGGAAATCCAATATCAAAATTCATATGAAATTTATCCATCAAAAATATTGAACCTGCACTAATACCGAAAATATTTGTTCCGTTATTTAAAGCCATTTCCAGTGGTTCACCAAGTTGATAAAATCGCATCCGGTTATTTATAACATAAGTGTGTCCGCCAAAAAAAACTATAGAAGCAGATTTTTCTATTTTTTCAACCATTTCCTGACGTTGTTCCAAGTAGAGTGAGTTTTCAGTTATTTCAGGATTTTCAAGGTACGATTTTTCTATTTCAATTACTTTTTCAAAAACTTCTTCATCCGAATCCATAATTTCTATAAGTAATTTTCTGGCAAAATTGCATTTTTCAATAGTTTCGGGACAGGTTAAAATATGTTTGATCTGATCTTCATTTTTTGATTTTAAATCCTGAATCGAAACACTTTCATTTAAAACATCCTTGATCTTTACTACATCCCAGAGATTAACCTGCGGGTGATTCTGCTTAACTTCTTTAAGTAATTTGAAAATTGTTCTGACATTTACCTGGTTACTGACAAAATATTTTTTTTTTGTTTCAATTATTTTGATTTGTTTTTCATGATACTTTTCGTATAATTTAGGTTCTTTTTCTTCAAAAATCTGAAAGTTTGTATAGGCTTTTAGATTATCAAATTTATTAGTAATAGCCTGATTTATTGCATAATCTTCGATATGATGTGTATTTAATTCACCTTTCTTCCACGTTGCAGTTCCGAGGAGCATCATATTGTTTTCTCTGATTTCTTCATCTATATGTGTCGGATTTATAAAATAATCCCTCAATAACACGAATAAATCCCTTTCATTCTGGACATTTCCGTTTAAAAATATGCTTCCTATTCTATCCATTGAATTCTATTTAAATGACTTTCCTTCCTGTTTATGCCCGTCAGTAATTTTCCGCGACAGGATGCTAAAGTGAATATTATAACAAAACACTCCTGAGTTGACAATAATTTCCTGATTCAGCTTTATCGAAAGGAATTTTGCTTTCATATAATATTGACAAGTACAGCATAATTCCCTAGAATCATTACAGTAAATAAATATGGAAAAAATTAAACACCTTAAAGAAAATTGGATAAATGGAATTTTTTTCATTCTTATATTTTTAATCCTGTTCTTATTTTTCAAGTATCGTACAGACTTTACACCTCTCAAAATTAACAGCGTTAAAACTGCTGTAAACCGTGCCGCTGAATATCTTAAAAAAAGTACCAAGAAAAATGGAATGTTCAGATATCGTGTAAGTATGAATCCAGCTGTTAAAGTAAAAGACAGCTATAATATTTTACGCCATGCAGGCACTATATTTTCCATGGTCACTTACTATAACTTGAAACCTGAAGTAAAAATGAGAGAAGCTATTGATCGAGCATGCAGATACCTGAACTCTGAGGCAATCAATCCTATTGGAAATACAGGTATGCTGGCAGTCTGGTCAAAACCTGAAGTCAATCATACTGAAAGTCATTTGCAAGCTAAACTTGGAGGAACTGGACTGGGACTTGTTGCTCTTTTAAGTTTTGAAAAAATAAATCCAGGATTCACACCACTTTCTAAACTGAGATCACTCGGAAATTTCCTGGTATATATGCAAAAAGAGAATGGAGGTTTTTATTCCAAATATATTCCCGAATTGGGTGGCCGTTCTGAAAAATGGAATTCACTATATTATCCCGGAGAAGCTGCACTAGGACTTCTCATGCTTTATGAGAAAGATAACTCTGATGTCTGGTTTAAATCTGCTGTAAAGGCATTAACCTGCCTGGCCAGGAATCGAAAAAGTGCAATCAATATCCCGGCAGACCATTGGGCACTTCTAGCTACAGAAAAATTATTCTCAATACCTGTAAATAATAAATTACCGGTTTCTAGACAATTATTGATGGATCATGCTGTGCAGATCTGCAATTCCATCCTTAAAAGTCAGATAGATAATTATCAATATCCAAATTATAATGGAGGATTCTCTGATAACGGTAAAACAACCCCCACTGCAACACGTTTAGAAGGATTGCTTGCCGCACTTTCTTTTTTACCAGCAAATCATAAGATTCGAAATAAAATCAAAAAAGCCATATATAGAGGTATTCCATTCCTTATAAGGGCTCAGGTTAAAGAAGGAGACTTTATTGGTGCATTTCCGCAAGCCATAAGCATAAATAGTCATAGAGATCAAGATCCACGTGTTAACGAAGTTCAGATTGATTATGTACAACATGCATTAAGTGCAATGATTCAATATTTAAAGCATTATAAACTGCAATAAATTTCTGTTTTTATTTTCAAATCAATTGTTTTATACTAAACTTTATCAAAAATACAAGGAATAATAAGATGTCTAAAATTATCAAAAGAATACTTAGCGACAACAGTGGTGATAATATTTTCAGCACATTAAGCAAAAATTTAAATCCCAGTGATCTGCAATCATTACTTATTGAAGTTTATAAATCTAGAGCTGAAGCATTAAATTCTCAGAGTCTGATGAAGACATGGTCAAATAACAGATTTGTCTGTCCATCGCCTGCGGATCCCCGATTAATTAATAAATTTGATGGAATAGCATTTTCATTATTGCCTGAAGATGTTAAGATTATCGAACTTTCTCCTGTTGCGCCTCTCGGGACTTGTTCTTCACTCGCACCAGTTGATCAAAAGAAAATCGTTGCTACTATAAGAAATACAGAGATCGTAGCAGATCCAACGAATGTCCTTGCAATGGAATGTGCCAGGCATAGACTGGACTCAATTAAAAAAAATCCAAAATCAGACTTTAAAGTAAAATTCTGCACCAGCCATCGTGTTATTCGTTCTCAGCCTTTTTACGGACCAGCTTCATTTTCTCATTTCCGGCTTCTTGCACTTTGCACTGCTGGAAGAGATACTGGTTGTTTTGATTTTGAATGTGAGACCCTTTATGAACATATTGCATACTATATTGGTCTTTTATACAGCATTCCTGGAATTTTAGATAAAATCGTCAAAATGCAAGTGAATGTTACAGTTTTTGATGAGAGTGATAAGACCGAATTACTATATGACCGAGTTATTGAACCTTTGGAATCTGAATTTAAAAAAGTAGACTTCAAAATTGATTCAAAAAGAAAGGGTGGAAGAAATTATTATGATAATATCTGTTTTTCACTGAACGTAATTGATTCTTCAGGCCAAAAAATCAATCTTGTGGATGGAGGTTTAACAGACTGGACCAGGCAGTTGATGAATAACAATAAAAAAGAACGCTTTTTTTCAAGTGCAATTGGTTCTGAAAGGGTATGCCATTGTTTTATGGAATGATTTTTTCAATAGAAAGTAAAATTTTAGAAATAATCATTACTCTGAGTACTTATGATTCTTACTTCCATAATTCCGCTTATTCTTTCTTTTTTTTCTATATTTAATCGTTTTAATCTCTGTTCCACCCCGGGGTAACATTTCTTTCATCTGAGATGCTACATAGATCACATGCTTACATGCTTGTTTGTGATTCGTACTTGGAGATAAATAGCGTCTTACCGAAAATCCTGCATTTATGAGGTCTTTTTCATAATACTTTGAGGAATCTGTTGACCAGACGGCTAAACGTCCGTTTGCCTTAAGAGCATCCATACACATAAAAATTCCATCACAATCGTAAAGGCGGGAATTACCTGAATCTGTCATAGCTTCGGGACCATTGTCAACATCAAGCAGTATTGCATCAAATTCTTCCTGAGTATTCGACAGAAATTCAACTATATCTCCTTGATGGGTACTGGCTCTTTGATCATTCAACGGATAATCAGCTAGGACACCTACAAAATTGTGATTCCAATCAATAACAGCTTCCATTAACTCGCAAACGATAACTTCAGCTTTTGGTCCAACCATGTCCAGACACTGTCTCGCAGTGTATCCAAGTCCCAAGCCACCAATGAGAATTTTTGTATTTTCATCTTGATTCAAATTTACACAGCCAAGTCGGGCCAATTCAAACTCAGATTCATGAGCCCTGGAATCCATGAGAATCTGCCCGTTTATCTTGATGTAAAAATTCATTTCATGCTGGAATAACTCCATATCACCACCGTCTGGAGTTGTGACCTTAGCAAGTTTTTTAGTTATTTTCAATTCAGCTTCCTCATGTAATTTTTTATGTTCACTTTTGTGAGCATGATATTACAATAAAATTGAAGAATTTTGCAAATTCAGTGAGTAATTTAATCTAGACATTTTTCTTTTTTTTCATTTCCCTTTACCAATAAATCTTCTGATGATACACTGACACATCAATAATTGCATTTTAATTATGATTTAATAAACAAATGAGAGGATATGGAAAGAGTTTTCTTTAAAAAACTGTTTTCTTTATACATATGAACGTACGAGAATTTTTTAGATTAGGAAGAGAACTAGAAGAAAAAGGTGTTCCTGTAATTGATCTCAGCATTGGCAATCCAGAAAGATTACAAATTCCAACTGAATATTGGCAAGAAAAAATAAAGGTTATGGAAGAAGATATTGATTTTCCCAACTTAACAAAAAAGAATGCCGAGGGATATCCTTTAACAGCTGGTCATCCAGAAACCAGACAAAGAGTAGTTAACGATATTTCCGATACATTGGAATTAAACCTTTCAACGGATGATGTTATAATAACTCCTGGCGCTACTGCTGGTCTATACACTGTATTAAGTTCTGCTTACAGGTTAACCAAAGAAGATGGATTGTTTGGAAAAGATGTAATTGTTTTTGCACCTTACTTTCCCCTGTATCTTACACAACTGGAATTGAATTACCTTAATCCGCGAATCATTGATAAGAAAAATTTTGAAATTGATCTGGATGTATTAAAAAATGCGATTGATGATAAAGTTGTTGGTATTATATTGACGAATCCGGATTCTCCAACAGGAAAAGTTTTTACCAGAGAAGAGATGAAGGGAATTGCCGAGTTACTTAAATCGCTCGGTCGTGAAGACATTTTTATTCTTGAAGATGCACCATATAGTCAGATAGTTTTCGACGACAGTTTTAATTCGATCATGCCTCATTACAAAAATTCATTTCACGTTAACAGTGTGAGTAAGAATTTGATTGTTCCAGGCGAAAGGTTTGGTCATACAGTAATACACCCTGAAAACCCAATTGACAGATCTAAAATGCTTGATTCCTTCAAGGCAATATATTGTAATACTAATAGCACTATAATGAAAGTAATCACTAAAGTCGGCGTAAACCACCAACCGTACCTGGAACTGTTCAAACGAAATGTAAGTGTAATGGCCGAGAAATTACGTCAGCACGGTTTTGAAGTAAAAGATCCGCAAAGCACTTTCTATGTTTTTGCCAAACTCCCCTGCAGTCAGGAAGAATTCCGCAAAAAAGCTCTTTGTGAAGAACACTTGCTTTATGTTCCAGGTTCAGCATTTGGCAAAAATTATAGTGATTATGTTCGTTTCTCTTTATGCTGTCCTGCAGATTATGTAGACCGAGCGCTTGCAAAGCTTGACAGGATGTTTTTGTAATTATTACGATTTTAAATTTGATCCACTTTCAGACTCGTAATAATCAGAATAATACCTGATAGAAGAAATGATATTAAAAAAAAGGAATAGATCTTCCTGGAAATCATATTCTCCTCTTTCATATTCCTGTGAATTAACATTCCTAATCCGAAAGAGACCAGAACTGTACCCAGAATTGCTGAAGATACATCTATATAATCACTATACTCTGCAAAAGCAAAACAGGTTACAAGCATACAAAATATTAAAAACATATCAAGGAAAGATATTACTATGTCATGCTTCTTAACAGGTTGTTCCTTTTCTATAACAACTTCTGTTTCTTCAATTTTAACTGGATTTTCAAAAGGTTTTTCACATTTGAAGCAATATTCTCTTTCAAGACTGTTTACGGCCTCACAATATGGACATTTTTTCATACCAATCCTATTATAGTTAAAACATCTTAAATTTCACAAAAATTAAGTTGCAAAACATCACACAACGATACCATCATTGCACTCAGCTCATTTTCTATTAGATGATTTTTTATTATTCATCCATCCTTTATTCTCAGTAATTTTCAGATCCCATTCGTCATACCAGTATACATAAGCAAATTTGTTTCTATTATTATCAATTGCAGGTTTTAGCTTCTTGTAATCTTTTATATATAATGATAAGTCAATTTCTTCCTCATAATGAACAACCCATAATTCGCCTTTGGCAATATAAGTTCCAGCTTTTAAAATACCTTTTTTATCAGATCCAATACCAGGAATATCTTTAAGTACTTTCAGTGTAATTTCTATTTTTTCTTTTGCCTTCACCGGGTATTTAGTTTCTGAACAAAATCCAAAGTAGATCGCATTTTCAAATCCTTCAGCTGGACCAATTGGTTTCCACTGTTTAGAAAGTTCACCATTTCCAAAAACATTCATATTAATGGTTCTTTTATCACTCTTTATTTTAAAAGTTAAATCTCCTGATAGTAAAGTTTTTCGATCAAGAAAATTCCAGTGATAATCTGCATCTCTGAGAGGGAGCTTGAAATATAGGCATTTTTCATAATATTTTTTACCCTCTTCTTTATTTTTTTGACCCACTTGTAGTAAAGCAAAACAGTTATTACTGAACATAAAAATTAGTATTATAACTAAAAATTTTACATTGGTATTCATAACTTTTACCTCCTAATTTTATGTATTAACATTCATTCTATTATCACATTAAATGTTATCATTTTCAAATAATTTTTTAGAAGTTAGGGGTTTAAGATATCGTAACGGAAAAAGGATGGTGGCCTTTCTAAAAACACATCATTTATGTTATCATATATATAAGAGTTTAGGTGGTTATGGAATTTCTTGATTTACTGAAATATTGTTTTCTTCTCTTTGGTTTATATGCCATAATAATTGGCAAAATTCCAATTTCTCCAAAAAAAAACCTAACTGGGAAAGATTCAAAACTCCTTGGCAGTATTTTTATATTAACCGCTTTATATTCTATTGTTTTTCCATCCCATATTTTAGTATGTAGCATTGTTGTTATCTTAACAGCTATTTTTTTCATGATAAAAGTAAAAAGTTTCGGGAATTTTTTTATTAGCCTTTCAATTATTTTAGCAATTTTAGTATTTTTTGTTTTTTTATTGATGAACTACATTCTTTCAATCCAGAAAGAAAAACAAATAACCAGTATAAGTTATAAAATAACTAATTTGAATAGAGAAATCACTAATTTGGAAAAGAAAACAAAATTTAATGATTCTACCGATAGCCATGTTTATAATTATTCAAAAGTGATCTCTTTTAGGAATAAACTTTATAAACAGAAACATTTAAGAAAAAGATACAAAAAAGCACTTATTATGATAAGAAACAAAACTGTATTTGGAGTACTTTTCGGTAATAAAATTGATAACCCTGATAATGATCCTTTAGATAAATAAAACACAACATAACTTCATCCATAAAAATTTAGAATTAAGTATTTTATTCCTTTACTAGCACCATTTGATCTCTCCTAGAAAAAGTTTACAAATAGAAAGAGCTAATTGTAAAATAAGAAAAAGGAGAGAATTTAAATGGGAAACAATCGGACTAAGTATGACAGTGAATTCAAAATCAATATAGTAAAAATGGTATTACTGGGTTCCAAAACGATGCGAGAGATCGCAAAAGATATGGGAGTAGATTACAGCACATTATCTAAGTGAAAACGAGATTATGGAAAACTTGGAGATGCAGCTTTTCCAGGATCAGGGAAAGTTGTTTATGGAATGAACTCGAAGCCGAGAATGCCAAATTAAAGAAAGAACTTCACAACCTGATCTTTCTTACAAGAAGATCTGCTGAGATTTGCATCTTTGAATACATTAAGTTATTTTATAACCGAAGCAGGCAACATTCTTATCTGAATTATTCAACACCAGTTTCTTTTGAAAAGAATTTCTTTAAAAAGAAAATGAGAGATTATGCTTAACTGGGTGTCTACTTTTATTAGGAGAGATCATTAATTTATTATCGAATCTCTCTTGACAACAGGCAAGACAAGAAGGAGGAATAGGAAATTTCGCCCTAGTATTGAATTTTATTAAACTGTTCTTTAGTGATAAATTCTTTGTTCCGACTTTTCATGTTCACATATTTAACATCGAGTTCTTCTTCCGCTTTGTAGAGGATGATCATTACTTTTTTTACGTTCTGCAACTCGGAATATTTCGCTGGAAGTGTCAATTTTATCGTCGCTTGGTTTTTAATTACTTTAACAGGAATCTCCATTTCTTCAAATTCCTTTTGATCTCGATTTTCCTTGGTGTATAAAACCAGAACAATTTCTGCATTTGCTTTTTCTTCAATTGGTTTCAACAATTCCACAAGTCCTGACACAGATACTTTTCTACCATTCAGACTTTGTTCAGTATTCTTTCTGCTATAGGCAGGTTCGTATTCCGATGAACTCAACCAGTAGCTTTTAATTCTGTTTTTCTCCCAGGGTTTATTCTGGTACATATACGCAAAAATAAGGAACACTGCAAAAAAAATTAGTGTTATTTTTGCAATGGGAAATTTTTTCTGTATTATTCTCTGTTTTTTTTTCTTTGCCATATCAGAAGTATATCATGATAACGTTTTTTAAACACGATATGTAATTAGGAACTATGATGTTTTAGGGTAATATCCGTATATCCGGGGACATAATACTTATTTTCTTAATGAATTATGTAAAAATGTTGACTGACTGCCTGTAGAAAGTTATCTATAATTATTATAAGTAGCGAAAATACAGTTTATGATAGAATATATTGAGGTGGTTATATGAAATTATTTTTTTCTTCATTGTTTTTTGTAATAATTTTTATTATATCCGTTTCTGCTGGACCTGGTCCATGGTTTCCCATTTTCTCTCTTTTTGATCAGTTAAAACATGAAAAAAAATCTCGTTACAGTTATACAGAACTTCATTTAGCAGCCATCAATGGAGATGCCGACAAAGTAAAGAAATTAATTGCAAAGGGTGCAAAAGTTGATGCGATTGGTAAAGAAAAATTTGGGATAGCTGAACATAGAGTGACTCCTTTAATGTTGGCAGTAATGGCAAAAAACCATGATATTGCTAGAATTCTTATTGATGCTGGAGCAAACATTAAAGCCGCTACATATAGTTTGGGTCTAACTCCCATTCATTTAGCTGCAGAAAGAGGAGATACTTCAAGTGTCAAATTATTATTAGGTTGTAATATTCCAGTTGATTTTCTTACCTGCAGTTACAGTAAGAATTCACGAACATGGGATTTTAAGGAAACATCACTAATGAGAGCTGTAAAATTTCATCAAAAGGATGTGATCTTTCAACTTTTAGAAGCAGGTGCAAATCCTAATCTAGTAAATGCTAGAAAAGAGAACATTATGAATATGATGTTTAGTAGTTATTATTATTATAAGGACAAGGGTTTTGAAGTTGTATCAGCACTTTTAGAAAAAGGGATAAAAGTACCTGAAAATGTGCTTTGTAAATCCATATGCTGGAATAATGATAAAATTGCTGAGTTATTTATAAATCATGGTGCTAATGTAAATTCCTGCGATTTTTCAGGATGGACACCTCTACATTTTGCAGCAAAAAACAATTCGGAAAAAATTACAAAAATTCTTCTAAAAAAAGGTGCTGATCCTAATGCAAAGAATAAAAAAGGAGAAACGCCATTAGAACTGGCTAGAAAATGGGAAAAAAATGATGTAATCTTTGCTTATACAAATAAAAGAATATCCATGAAAAAAATCTTTCCTAAAAAGCCAAATATTAAAAATAGTGGAAAAATGAACTTACATGCAGTTGGAGCATCGCTAAATAAGGTATTAAATAAGAATACAAGTGAAACAAAAAATGATGTTTCGGGTGCAATGGTTGGCGGAAAAGTGATTGATTTTATTAAAAAACTTAAGAAGAATCCATAATACACTAAGTTACTTTTCATTGAGGTTTAGCACAGTTTATGTGTATTTATCATTTCCCACGAAGAATTTTTCAAAGTCCAGATAGGCGCAATTCAAATTTCACCACAAGTGTATTGGTATGATTTAAACAGGATCAGGTCGGATAGTTTGCGAACGATACAAATGTATGTATAGGAATTAAGTATTATGTCCCCCGAATTCACTCCATGTTTTACCCTTCACCAATTTACCTAACAGGAAGCACAGAACGGTAATGCACATCTTGTATTTTAAGCCGTTTGAGTCCCTCTTCAGATGCACGTTTTTGAAAGTCTTTCCACTTTCGTTTTTTCTGTTCAGTCCATGCAACTTCTGAGAGTGCCAATATCCTCGGCCAAGCGAGATAGTCTGCTATTTTTTCATTCAGCAGTGTTTCAGACCAGAGACAGGCTTGTACACCACGGATGTAAGAGGAACTAGCTGCTTTAAAGTCATACACTTTCTGGGTGCTGACAGGTGTAGACCAAGTATGTCCCGGTTCCTTTTTACTTCTGGTATATTGCTGATCGAAATAGAGATACTGCACAGGTGTCATGATCACATTACGATGCTTCCTGATCAATTTTTTACCGGATTTTGTACTTTTCCACGCCATAAAAATATCATTTTGTCTTAACTTTGGTTTCCCTTCTGTCACCTCTTGCCAGGCGATCATTTTCCGCTGATGTTTTGCAAGTATTTTATCTAGACGGGTGAAGAAATAGTTTTGTACTTCTCTGGTATTTTTCAATCCTTTTTTTTGCATCAAACTGTGGACGGCAGGGGATTTTTTCCAGGCACCTTTGGGGATTTCATCTCCGCCCAAGTGAATGTAGCCAAAAGGGAAAAGTCTGCTGACTTCCGAAATAACGTTTTCTAGAAATATATAACTGCTTTCCATACCCGGATTGATCGTGTTATTGGAGACTTTTTGCACAGAACGATAGCAGCTTTTGTCTTTGGGATCCTGCAGGAGTTTTGGATAAGCAACAATAGCTGCTTTGGCATGACCGGGTATATCGATCTCAGGAAGGATCTCTATGGAACGCGCCTTTGCATAGGCAACGATCTCTCTGATATCATCCTGTGTGTAGTAACCCGATTGGAGCTTGTTTTTTGGACCGCGCATGGCAGGATACATTGAGAAAGGAAGTTTTGTCCCTGGTCCCCGTCTCGCCCCTATTTTTGCAAGTAGAGGATACTGCTTGATCTCTATACGCCATCCCTCATCGTCCGTCAAGTGCCAATGGAAACGATTGAGCTTATGCTGTGCCATACGGTCGATGAACTTTTTAACATAGAATGTAGAGAAAAAATTACGTGAACTATCCAGCATCACTCCCCGCCATTTGAAACGCGGATAGTCTTCTATGGTACACGAGGGAATAGACCAGCTTTTCGTATTTCCGCTTGATCCAGTTTGTCCCCAGATAACAGGATCCATCAGTTGCATTAGAGAAACAACTGCATAGAAGAAGCCTGCCTTGTCTTTGGCTTCAACAATAATATACTTTTTTCCAATATGAAGCCGATATGCCTCGGATTTTTTGACCTTTTTCGGATTGTAATGAAAACTAATAGTGTTATCTTTGGAAAGCTTTCCCCCCTTCAGTATAAATCCTGCATTTAATTTCAACTGCCTTTGCAGGTACGTTATGGCATTTTTGGAAAGTGCTGTATCGGAAAAATATCTGGTTTGTTTTGTCAGGAGGAACTTTCCCTTTCCGGGAAGAAACTTCTGTGGCTTGGGAATAATAACATCAGTACTGCTTCCTACAGCAAAAAGCAATGACTCTGTACTGAACATAAGCAGTATCAAAAAAACAAGGAAGCGGTTACTTTTAGACTCATAGGAAATCGCTTTCCACTCCCAAAATTTAAAACCCAACAATCCACCCTCCAGGAGAAAAATTTACGGCAAAATCTGGATCAGAATGAGACAAAAATCTTTCTGAATGTTGCCTTTCCAGTGAGTGAAGCAAACATGGAAAGGCTTACACCGAAGGATACCGTAACAAAACGGTGCAAAATGAAATAGACCACCAGAAATATTATAACAGATATAATGGAAAAGATAAGAAAATAAACAGAAAGCGAGGAAAAGGGATCGGGTCTAGACATTTGTCATTACGAATTTATACTACACTAAGCTACTGTTTTTATTGAGGTTTAGCGGACAGATCATACCCTCTGGTTCCAGGTAGATTGTTATCCAAATATTACATTTATTGTGCAAATACAATCTTTCGTTTATAATAATCAATATAATCCACACTTGGAGAGACTATGTACAGAAAAATAGCATATCAGTTAGGCTTCTCAATTTCCATAAATCCGGATTTTCAGGAAACCGAAGAATTGCTTAATAAATGCAATAACCAGCTAAGTAGCATAATTCGAAAAGCGGATGAGCGATTTTGATGTTGGGAAAAATCATTTCAACAATAGAGAATATTTTCGACCCCTCCAGCAGAGAACCTGAAATCCCCTATGGACAAAAGTTTGAGGATCAATTTGCAGATAAGATTGAATGGATTGGCATACAAGACCACAATAGTGGAGCTAATTTTGTATCACACCGGCTGGAAAAAGTGGATAGTAATACTATAAAGGTCAAATGTACATGGGAAGCTATGGTCTTGGGGTTAATCATCCAGTTTATGGGAGGTACTTTGGCAATATTTGGAACCATAGTCGTTTGGAACGATGGAAGAGTTCCCTGGTATGGAAGTTTGATTCCCCTTATACCTGGTCTTGTTTTTGTTGTGATTGGTGGAAATCTTCTCAATCAATTGTTAGCCCCGATCATTTTTGACTTCCGTGAAGGGGTGTTTAAAAAAGGAATCGAAGGTATTGAAAATCATAGAAAAAACCTAAAATCCAGAGACTGTTTCAGTCTGAAAGAAATCCATGCAATCCAGCTTCTATGTTATCTCAAGCATTCAAGACATCCCTTCCAATGTTTCCAGTTAAATCTTGTTCTCAAAGACAGGAGCAGGATAACGATCCTGGATCACAGTGGTTCTTTGGTTATTCGGAATGAAGCCGAAAGCCTGGCTTCCATGTTGAATGTTCCGATTTGGGATGTGATGTAAGGTCTTTATCGCTTTCAGTGTCTGTCAGGTTGTAGCTGACCGTGATGTATCCATTGTTTCCGGAAGCGACCAGCTTGTTAACTAAGGGTTGGTCGCCTGTAACAAAGTGCTGTAAACAGCCTTGTTTTCAGCTTCATCTTTCACAACCACATTAAAATAGTACGTTTTGGAAGAACTTAAACCAGTAACACTTTTGGTTGTAATATTGGATGCATATGATCCGAAAAAATTCCCGTTTGCTTCCCAATCACCAACGTTTGTGATGTTTCCAAGTTCGGAGTAGTAGACTAGATATTCCAAATTTGCCTGTGAGCTAAAATTATCTGTTGCAGCAGTCCAGTTAAGTGTAAGAGATGTTGAAGAAACACTTGCAGATGTGATTGTCCCTGAATTGCCAGGTATCGGATTTGTGATATCAGTCGTCGCCTGTGTCAAAGGACTGAAAGCAGCTTGGTTTCCAGCCTCATCTCTCACGACCACATTAAAATAGTAAATAGTGGAAGAAGTTAAATCAGTAACACCTTTGGTTGTAATATTCGATGCATATGATCCGATAGCAGTCCCGTTATCTTCACAATTTGCAACGCTTGTAATATCGTTATTGGTGGAGTAGTAGGCTAGATATTGAAGATTTGCCGGAGTACTGTAATCATCTGTCGCAGCAGTCCAGTTAAGTGTAAGGGATGTTGAAGCAACACTTGCAGATGTGATTGTACCGGAATTACCAGGTGTAGGGTTTATATTATCAATTGTTGACTGTGTCAAAGTACTAAAAATAGCGCTATGTCCGGCTTCATCTCTCACAACCACATTGAAATAGTACGGATCTGAAGAACTTAAACCAGTAATATTTTTGGTTGTAATATTAGAGGCATATACTCCGTCAGTAGTCCCATTTTCTACACACTTTACAACACTTGTAATGTTGTTACTGGCGGAGTAGTAGACTAGATATTCCAAATTTGCCTGTGTGCTGACATCATCTGTTGCAGCAGTCCAGTTAAGTGTAAGGGATGTTGAAGAAACACTTGCAGATGTGATTATCCCTGAATTGCCAGGAGTCGGATTGGTTGTATCAGCCGTGGTCGCCTGTGTAACAGTTGTGTATACTGATTTATTTCCCGCTTCATCTTTGACGATCAAGTTGAAATAATAAGTCGTAGATGGTAATAACCCGTTCAGGTCTGTTGTTGTAATGTTTGCCGTATATGTTCCCACAGCAGTATCATTTGCTTCGCAGTTGGCAATGGTATCAATGTTGTTACTGGTTGATTTATAGACCAGATACTTCAGGTTTGCCTGATCAGTGATATTGTCGGTTCCGGCTGTCCAGTTAAGTGTAAGGGATGCTGCAGCAACACTGGCTGTAGTAATGGTTCCCGAATTCCCTGGGATGGGATCGACAGTATCAGGTGCTGTAGTAGCCTGTGTGACAGTGGTGTACAAGCTTTTGTTTCCCGCTTCATCTTTCACAATGACATTGAAATAATAGGTGGTACTACTGGTCAGACCTGTAATATTTTTTGAAGAAATATTTGCAGTGTAAGCCTCAAAAGTTGTTCCGATAGCCTCGCAGTTTGCAACGGTATCCAGGTTATTTGAAGTCGAAAAATAAACAAGGTACTGTAATGTCCCCTGAACTGAAACTGCGTCCGTTGCCTTGGTCCAGTTCAAGGTCAGAGTTTCTGCACCTACATTGTCGGTTGTAATGGTGCCGGAATTTCCTGATGCTGGTCCAGTTGCATCTCCTTTAGCTGAAATCATCGTATAGGCTGTTACATTTCCAGAAAGATCCTTGGACAGGACGTTGAAATAATACTGGGTTTCAGAGACAAGTCCAATGATGGAAATGGTTCCCGTATCAGCTGTCCAGCTCATCCCGATGGTTCCGTTTTTCTTGGCATTTTCTGCAGTATCGATGTTGTTTGACAAACTGTAATAAACGATGTATTCGAGTTTAGTTGAATCGGTAACGGTGTCTGTCCCTTTCGTCCAGGTCAAAGTTACTGAAGTTGTGTCTTGATTGAAAACGGCCGCGATAGTTCCACTGTTTCCAGTCGTCGGAGCAGATGTATCTCCTTCCGCGGAACCACTGATGCTGAATCCGACGCTGGAAAGCTGGTTTTCTCCAACTGCTACATAGGCCCGATAGGACGGTTTGCTGGTTGCATCGCTTCCTGCCCATTCAGATGGGATTGTAACGATGAAGGTCAACGTGGTTGTGGTTGCTTTCGGGACGGTTTGCTTAGCGGTTTTCAACAGGTATTTTTCAGAATCATTTTCGTTCCAAATCTCGATTTGGACTTCCTTATCTTCGTCCTTATTGTATCCGGTAACTGTAAATATCGCACTGTTACCGTGATCGTATTCGCTCTTATCTGCTGTGATGGAATATATTGCGTTGACCAGTGTATTGTATTCACGCACAAAATACTGGACTGTTTCAGAAACAGTTTCCGAGGATTCAACAGACTTTATGAACAGATCGCATTTCCCGTCATCATTAGCATCAAAGATCAGATTGTATTTTCCTTTGGCTAAGCCATTGAAAACATAGTACCCCAGCGAATTCGTAGTGATTTTCTGGAGAAATTTGTTTTTGAAATCAAGCAAGTCGGCTTCGGTTGCGAAATCACTCAGAAGATATGCCACCACCCCAGCCTGAATCTTATACTGGACTTTTTCTGTTGTAGCTTTACTTGCGCCTGCTGCTGGAACATTTACGATTCCATTGATCAAGTAATTATCACCGACTACTACTGTCACAGCAGTATCATCATCGTCTTTGCCCAGAATTTTATCCAGCAGGGTGCAGCCGGACATGAATATTGATACCAAAATTGTTATACAAAGAACGCATATAATTTTTTTCACTAAGTTTCTCCAGAATATTATAATGTCTTTCAGTAATGTACAGTAAAATATTTATAATTGCCAGAGATAGGATCAAATTCTGATTTAATGCAGATAATTTTACAAGCTCAGCGAAGTACATTTAGAAATTTCCCACGAAGAATTTTCCAAAGTCCAGATAGGCGCAATTCAAATTTCACCACAAGTGTATTAGCATGATTTAAACAGGGACAGGGCGGATGGTTTGCGAACGATATAAATGTATGTGTATTAATTTTGCGGGGTCAAAGCAACTTTCATGCTGCTTGAGCTAAAGCCGCAGCACAAAAGTTCCATGTGACCCCAGCTGGTATTTACTTTTAATTGCAACGAAACTGGGCGAAGGAAAAAATTCGTGGGGAATGATAATGGCACACCTGGTGGGATGATCTTCGAACTTTTTGGTTGGAGTTGGGTGATGAGATGAAAGAAATTTTAATGAATATGCAACAAATTTATCATGGGTATAATCACTTCACAGAAATTTGAATATAAAATCAAAAGTTATTATTTATTTCTTACTCTTGTTACAACAAATATGATACGTGATACTAAAGTGATTGTACCGTAGTATTGATAACTCATCACAATTTTACTGGCAATCGATAAAAAGTATAGGAGAAACCAATGCCATCAATTTCAATGTTTTATGGAATTATTATTTATTTGTATTACATAGACAATAAAAAACATAATCTGCCTCATATTCATGTAAAATATCAGGAATATGAAGTAATCGTTGCAATTCCTGATGGTAATGTACTTGAAGGAAGTATACCCTCTTCAAAAATGAAACTTCTTCAGGCATGGATTGAATTACATAAAGATGAACTTGTTGCAGATTGGGAACTTGCAGTATCTGGACAGCAACCTTATAAAATTGATCCTTTGAGGTAAGATATGAATCCAAGAGTAAAAAGTGTTATCCCCCAAAAAAACTATAGATTATATCTAACTTTTACAGATGGAGACAAAAGAATATATGATTGTTCATCTTTGTTGAATTTTGGGGTTTTTCAAGAACTTCGTGATGAATCTTACTTTAATCAGGCAACAGTACTTGACGGCACTGTCATTTGGCCACATGATCAAGATATATGCCCTGACACTTTGTATTTGGACTCTATTAAGTCAGAAACATAATGAATTAGTCTGTGAGAGATCCATTCTGTCAATTGTCAAACACCGACACCCGATCTTCTTGTACTGTATCAACGATAAGATTTTCATGTTATAAATTCACTTCTTGATTACGAATCAATGGTTTCTTACTCCTGATTCCAACCTGGGACATTCCAGACTGATAAGCAACTCACATTCATATTATTACTGAACAGCAAAACAAAAATGTACCGCTCCGGTAGTCTTCGTAAGTTCAAGGCCTAGCAACTGCATATTGGTAATATTTTTCTAAAACTTCCTCCATGGCTTTTCTTGCCTTATCTCTTCCCCACACATAAAATATTGCCCCACTTTTACCATAACAAATTTCCACACTCTTCTTAGCAGCGTACTTGTACGCTATTGAACGCGAATATAGTGAACGAATATAGGGTCAGAACGCGAATATAGTGAACGAATATAGGGTCAGGTCTTTGATCTTAGTGTTTTTCATCTCGATTCATGATCCCACTTATTGTTGTGTAATGTAATCCAAGATGATCAGCAACTT